>CAMYJP010000227.1 GCA_947258675.1 uncultured Desulfobulbaceae bacterium
TTTGCTTTCACCTGATGCACCGCATTTAGCATATTTGAATAAAACAGAGTTAGCGGTCCTCTGGCAAGAGCATGTTACGAATCGCCGAGATCGTAGCAGGCAGATGTTTGCCTTGTTGATGTTAGCACTATGGTGGCGAAATCAATCGGAGGGATAACGATTTCATCCTCCTTTTCTTTTACTGCTGTCCGGAAGGTTGAAAATGGCAAGAATCAATTTTATGGGATGCCCTATCGATGCTCTTGATATGGAACAATCAATTGCGCAAATAGAGCAATGGGTGGCTGAGGGAACACCGCGCCAGCATGTGGTGGTCAATGTGGCCAAACTTGTCGAGATGCGAAAAGATGATCATCTGCGTCAGATCGTAGCCGAATGTGACATGATCAACGTCGACGGTATGCCGATCGTATGGGCTTCGAAGCTCTTGAATGAGCCTCTTCCTTGTCGGGTTGCCGGTGTCGATCTGTTTCAAAACCTTATTAAAACCTGTGCCGAGAAGGGGTATCGGCCATTTTTCTTTGGTGCGGAAGAAGAGGTGGTTAAAAAAGTCGTTGCTAGCTTTCAGGCCATTTATCCCTCACTAAATATAGCCGGCTATCGTAACGGCTATTATGTACCTGAGGAAGAGGATTCTATTGCAGAAATAATCCGCGACAGTAAGGCCGATATGCTATTTGTCGGTTTTTCATCACCCAAAAAAGAAAAATTTCTTAATCAGTGGATGCCGGTTATGCAGGTCCCGATCTGTATGGGGGTAGGGGGGAGCTTTGATATCGTAGCAGGCAAAACCAAGCGTGCCCCAAAATGGATGCAAGAGGCTGGTCTTGAATGGTTCTACCGCACCATTCAAGAACCTCGGCGGCTGTGGAAGCGCTATGCTAAAACCAATATTGTTTTTATCGGGATGGTTGTTCGGGAGTGGGTGGGGCAGCGTTTTAATAGGTTGATGTCGTAATTTCCCTAATAGGATTTACCATGTCTATATTTAATCTCGCTAAGAAAATTCGGCATAACTACTATAATTACAATATTAAAAAAGAGCGCTTGCAAAAACTTCAAGACCCCAAAAACAAAGTTTTTGCTTCTTTAATAGCCACCCAAGAAGAATCAGTGAATGGTTATCTAAGTGGGAATAATACTGCTTCCGATGATTTTCGTTTAGAGCGGGCTATAAACTGGATTTTAAAAGCCCAAGCTTCCACGTCTGATGGCGGAGTTTCCCTTGGCTACTTTCCTCTTTCAACTGAAAACGGCTGGAGAAAATCATACCCGGAAACCACTGGATATATAATCACCACTCTATTGAGGTATGCCCAAACGTATAATCGTCCTGAAATTAAAACCGCTGCTATTGTCATGGGAGATTGGGAAATTGATGTTCAAATGGACAGTGGAGCGGTACAGGGTGGCCCGCTATGTCCCAAATCGCAGCAAACCGCAGCCGCTTTTAATACTGGTATGGTATTAGATGGATGGTGCTCTCTTTTTGAGGAAACACAGGATGAAAAGTATGTTGCCCCCCTGAAAAGGGCTGCCCTTTTCTTGCTGAATGATCTTGACGAAAGCGGTTTTTTCAAAACCAATGGCAGTTTTGTCAGCCAGGGTGAAGTAAAAACGTACACCTGCCTCTGTGCATGGTCCATGTATCGAGCGGGCGTGCTATTAGGTCGAAACGATCTACAAATGGCTGCCATTCGGTCTGTTGAGGCTGCCTTAAAAAAACAAACTGCCAATGGCTGGTTTGCCTCTAATTGCCTGACGGAGTCCCACCGGCCATTAACTCATACTATTGGGTATGTAATTCAAGGAATTTTTGAAGTAGGCGTGCTATCGGGAAGAGAAGATTTTCTAAACGCAGCCAGGTTAGCTTTAAGTTCGGCAGTTAAATGCCAACAGGAAAAAGGCTTTTTGGCCGGTCGACTAAACCATTTCTGGGAACCCACCTGCGATTGGGTTTGTCTCACAGGCTCTGCTCAATTAGCCATTGTCTGTTACCGGTTTGCTGAACAACTAGGTGACTTTGATTTGGTTCCATTCGCCAACAATCTGATTGATTTTGTAAAAGCCACTCAGGTTCTAGAATCTGAAGACCCTAATATAGTTGGTGGCATTTCAGGTTCCTATCCCATCCCTGGGGAGTATATGCAGGATGGATATCCTAATTGGGCAACCAAATACTTTATTGATGCTGTTATGCTACAAAATAAAATCCAATAGCCTTTTTCCATAAGCCCTGTTCCTAATATTAAAAATTATGGGGGGAGAAATCTCTCAATGTTTAATTTTCGTTTAAATTCTATCTGAAGGTTTTTTTAACTCATGATTGGTTTGCAGACTTACGCAGATGTAGATTCTGTTTTAGGCTGGAATAACGATGTAAAGCAGTTAGGTGGCTGCCCCTTTCACTCCTATGAATGGAGCGTAACCTCTGCCAAGCCAAACAACATCAAACCACTCTATTTCCGTTGGTTTGACAATAATGAAGACCTAAAGTATATCGGTTTTGGCGAGTTGAGTGGTCGATCCTTGGCGGGGCTCGTCTCAAATAAAACTTTTTCTATGGGTAGCTTGCCGGCGGGAAAAGATCCTGTTCTTCTCAAGGAAGTGATTTCAGATTTAATTAACTACTGTCGTGAAAATTCTATCGCCACAATCAAGGTAAATTCCTTTGGAACCCCCCTTGGCGCCAATATCCTCTCTGAATTAGGTTTTTCAGTTGCTAAACGGTGGGAATTTATCATCGACATGACTATCGGAGAAGATGCCCTCTGGGATAAGCTGCACAGCAAAAAAAGAAACCTGATACGTAAAGGTCTGAAATCGAACTTGACAATTAAGATTGCTCAAGATCTTGACGATGTGATGAAGTTTCGGAATTTAGCGCTTTCTACGCAAAAACGTAAAGCGGACAGTGGGATAACATTTCCTGTGGAGGGAAAACAACAATACGAGCACCTAAAGAAAAACGTTATTGATACCGGCCTTGGGAAACTCTATCTTGCCTATAATGGACAGGAAACTATTGCCGGTGCTTTTTTTATCGGATTCAACGAGCAGGTTTATTATGTTCTTAGTTCAGCAAACGAAAAGGGTTTAAAGGCTGCGGCACCCGACCTCCTTCTATGGTCTGGCATGAAGGACTACCTACAAGAAGGATATAAAAACTTTAATCTTGGAGGTTTATCTGAAAGCGAACTAGGAGGTCAGCCTCTAGAAAGATCAGGATTGTATCATTTTAAGCAAAGATTTTCAGCTGATGTACTTCTTTGCTTTAAAGGTGAGTTAATTTTAAATCCTAGCGCTCTTGCTTCTTATAATTATATAAAAAGTATTAAATCAAAGTTGATTACATAGCAGGAACAGGGTTGAATTCGTTTGGTGTTAATTTTGCGGGGGATGAGCAGCTCTATAGGGACGCAGCCGGGGACGGGATAAACACTGTCGTAACCTTTTACAGAAACACCAACTTGAACAGTCATGTTTTGGGACATTACAGTAATTACTGATAAAAACAAGAAGGCATGCAATTTGCTTAATGAGAAGGAAGCGTTGTCATTCGATCGCTTTTTGCCATTGTAAGTAAAAAGGAGGACAAATGAAGTACTTTCTTTCATTGATTATGGTGTTGTTTTGCTTTGGGACGTCTCATGCGGTTGTCTTTTTAAATTTTGAAGGCCTCCAAGATTCTGAAACTATTCTAGATTACTATAACGGTGGCACGGGTGGTGCTGGAAGCAGCACGAGCGAGAACTACGGCATTAGCTTTGGTTCAGATGCTTATGCTCTGATTGACTCCGATGCGGGCGGGCTCGGTAATTTTTCTCATGAGCCTAGTCCTGATACAACATTGAATTTTAGTAATTTGTATGGCTCTCCCGTGGTCAATATGCCTGCAGGCTTTGATATCGGTTTTTCTTTCTCTTATTCCGCTATCAGCCAGGGAGGAGCTGTCGTTCTTTATGATGGTGTCAATGCTACCGGCAACATCCTTTCCCAAATCTCCCTGCCAGTCACTCCGTCAGGTTCTGGTGATCCTACCGGGCTGTACGGTCCTTTTTATGACGTCGGAGTTCCAATTTCAGGAACCGCCCGTTCGATTGATTTTAGTGGGGCAGCGTGGACAGTCATTTTTGACAATTTAACTTTTGGATCAACCACCCCTGGAGCAGAAGGAGATCCTTCCTTTGGGGAAGGGGATGCTGCTGCTCCTGTTCCTGAGCCGTCTACTATCGTTCTTCTCGGTGCAGGATTAATAGGCATTTTTGGGTACGGAAGAAGACGTAAAACCTCCTGACCTGGTAGAACAAATCACAAAAGCCCTTAAATAGAAAATGG
>CAMYJP010000228.1 GCA_947258675.1 uncultured Desulfobulbaceae bacterium
AATAGCCAAAAATAGCTTGACAAAAAAATAGCGTTTCCATATAGTTTGCGCTTCATTTGAAGAGGTGCCGAGATAGCTCAGTCGGTAGAGCACCGGACTGAAAATCCGGGTGTCCCTGGTTCAAATCCTGGTCTCGGCACCATTAAGTATAGCAAGAGTTGCGGGCTGTTCTGCAGCTCTTTTTTTAGTGTATTATTATTTAGGAGGAACTTCGGTTTTTGAGTGATCCGGGTTAGTAAAAAAGGACCATATTTGTCTCTAGAATACGGCTTCAAGGAGTAATTGATACCACTTTCTCTGGGGGCTTGAAACCAATGGTGTTTAGGTATAATTCCTGACAGACATTTTACCCGAATATGTCATTACACATTTCTGAAAAAAACAAAACTGTTCAGAGAAAAATCGGCCGGTAACAATCAGAAAATCCCCTGTATCCTTTATCAGATTGTTTAAGAGGAACTCCAATCAGGTATAACTCTTTTAGTAGAGGTTATTATCTTATTGATTTTTTGTTGTTGCTACTTATTGTTTTTTAGGAATAAATCTACTGTACTCTGCTTTCTCATATTCCTGAAAAGAATTTTTTTGATCTGCCCGTGTCAATCGTCGGCAGATTCTTATGACGAAAATCTGCTGCGGAACCAGGTGATCCGCATACCCACGGATACCCCAGGAGTACTCGAAGTCTGCGCTATCTGCATCTTCGAACAGCTTGGCTAGTCAATAATCCGGGCTAAGAGTCAAAAAACAAAGAACTATAAGCTGCAAAAATATGCTAGGGAGTTGCTAACTCCATATTAAAAGGAAGGTTGAGGAAATTGAGATGAAAAGAGATCTGAGTAAAGTGCGAAATATTGGAATCAGTGCCCATATCGACTCAGGGAAAACAACGCTTACCGAGCGCATTCTTTTTTATACTGATCGAATTCACGCGATTCACGAAGTAAGGGGTAAGGATGGGGTCGGTGCCACAATGGACTCCATGGATCTTGAAAAAGAAAGAGGCATTACTATTCAGTCTGCGGCCACCTATACTTCTTGGGATGGACATGATGTTAATATCATAGACACTCCGGGGCATGTTGACTTTACCATTGAGGTGGAGCGCGCTCTCAGAGTGCTGGATGGCGCGGTGTTGATCCTTTGTTCAGTTGGTGGTGTACAATCACAGAGCATTACCGTAAATCGTCAGATGACTCGATATAAGGTTCCCAGGATGGTATTTATAAACAAATGTGACCGCACAGGCGCTAATCCTGAAAGAGTCGCGGCACAGGTGAGAGATAAGTTGGGCTTAAATGCGGTTATGATGCAAATGCCAATTGGCTTGGAGAATAATCTTAAGGGAGTCGTAGATCTTGTTACCATGAAGGCAATGTATTTTGATGGTGATCAGGGTGAGATAGTTCGGGAAGATGAGATTCCGGCAGAGCTTGTTGAAGAGGCAGAAGCAAAGCGTGAAGAGATGCTGGATGCTGTTTCTATGTTTTCTGAAGAGTTGATGGAGGCTGTTCTAGAAGGTACGCCAACAGAAGAAATGATCCTGAAAGCCGTTCGCGAAGGAACCCTCAGTCTTGATTTTGTTCCGGTCTTAATTGGTTCAGCCTATAAAAATAAGGGGGTTCAGCCTTTATTGGATGCTGTTGCATCATACCTGCCGAATCCTGAAAATATAACAAATACGGCCTTGGATTTGGCTAACGACGAGAGCGAATTTACTCTGTCTTCTAATATGGATGACCCGCTAGTATGTCTGGCCTTTAAGCTGGAAGATGGAAGGTATGGACAATTGACCTATATTCGGACCTATCAGGGCCGGATGCGCAAAGGTGATACGATAGTAAACAGCCGTACCGGAAAAAAAGTGAAAATTGGTCGGCTTGTTCGTATGCACGCCAGTGATATGGAGGAAATTGAAGAGGCAGGTCCTGGTGATATAGTTGCCCTTTTCGGTGTAGATTGTGCAACTGGTGATACATTTACTTCCGAGAAGGTCTCATATTCCATGAGTTCGATGCATGTGCCGGAACCGGTAATTTCTTTGGCTATCATGCCTGTGGACAATAAAGCTCAAATAAATATGTCCAAGGCTTTGAACCGATTCACCAAGGAAGATCCTACATTCAGAAGTTACGTTGACCAAGAGACAAACGAGACCATTATCTCCGGTATGGGTGAACTGCATCTGGAGGTATATACCGAAAGGATGAAAAGAGAGTACAATGCTGATGTTGAAGTAGGTGCCCCTCAGGTTGCCTATAGAGAAACCGTTACCCAACGCGCCGAGTTTAATTACACCCACAAAAAACAAACCGGTGGCTCAGGACAGTTCGGCAGGGTGGCCGGTTATTTGGAACCGTTGGAGGAAGGCGAATATGAATTCGTTGACAAAATAGTCGGTGGTGTGATTCCGAGAGAATTTATCTCATCTTGTGATAAAGGGTTTAAGAAAAGTATGAGCAAGGGTGTTTTGGCAGGAGCACCTATCACCGGAGTCCGATGTGTAATAAACGATGGTAGCTCCCATGCGGTTGATTCCTCGGATGTTGCATTTCAGCTGGCTTCGGTAGGCGCTTTTAAGGAAGGGTATCAGAAGGCTAAACCAGTTTTGATGGAGCCTATTATGAAAGTGGCGGTTGAAGGCCCTTCTGAGTTTCAGGGCAATATCATGGGCAGTCTGAATCAGCGCCGAGGTATTATTATCGGTACTTCGGAGGAGAGTAATTACACAGTTGTAGAGGCGGAAGTGCCTTTGGCTGAAATGTTCGGCTATTCTACGAATCTACGATCACTTACTCAGGGTAAGGCTGAATTCACGATGGAATTTTCGACATATAAGCAGGTACCGAAAACTGTAGCCGAGGAATTGGTTGCTGCATATCAAAAAGAGAAGAAGGGCGAATAATTCATGAGTATTTATGGAAAATTTTAACATATTGTTGAAATTCTGTAGTTGTTTATGGCCATTCCTTGCATAATAGCTACTGCAAAGTGTATATCGATAATTGGTTCATTCTTATTAGAAATGTTTACCCCAAGGGCGAGTCGATACAGTCCAACCTACTGTGTCACCGGGAATGAAATTTATGCCCTTTAGGGTACATACTTGAGTATAGCGAAACTCCCGACTCCTCGAAGTCTTCGCTATCTGTATCTTGGACCGTCTCAACTCGTGAATTTTCCGGACTAATAATTTGTTTAAGATTTAATTGATGCAAATAACAAAACAAGCGTAATATTGACAGGAGTCGAATTATGATAAAAGAGGACTTGATATTGAAAAATCCCTTACGTGTTCTCAAGCCAGGGCCTGGGCAAGATGTTCCTGATCATCGTATGGGTTTGGTACTTGCCCGTGCCGGTGTAGGGAAGACCTCCATTTTAGTTCAAATTGCAATGGATTGCCTGCTTCGAGGCTATAAGGTGCTTCATGTGAGTGTTGGTGAAGGGCTTGATAAAACCAAGGTATGGTATGATGATGTATTTAAATACATGACAACAGGATTGAACCAGGAGGATTTGGCTGAACTTCGTGATGTAGTAGTACGCAATCGGATGATAATGACATTCAAAGAGTCGTCTTTCAGCAGACCGAAACTTGAGGAGCGGCTGAATGATCTCGTGTATCAGAATATATTCCGGCCTGACTGTATTGTTGTGGATGGCTTTGATTTTACAGATGCGGATTGTGAGTCCGTACAAGACGTCAAGGAGCTTATGACCGCAATGGACCTCCATGTATGGTTTTCTGCGGTAACTCACCGGGATGACAACAGAAAAAGTGCTTCCGGGGTGCCGGCACCTTGTCATGAGCTTGATGATCTTTTTGAAACAGTTATTTTTCTGCACCCAAAATCAGATGGTATATTTCTCGATATCATAAAAGATTGTCCGGGATGCGGAGAACCGGGGAAGACTCTTAATCTTGATCCTTCTACGTTGATGGTTCAAGAATCCTAACCCCGAACTATTCACGCGCCGATCTGCTCACTAAGCCTTTGTCATCAGCTAATTCATATACTTTAGTATAATGAATCAGCATCTTCCTCGGCTTAGCGGCACCTCAGGTGCATGAGCCAGTAAGGGTGGTGATCTTCCATGTTCCCCTAGCCGAAGAAGTTGAGGAGGCGATGACTGTGCTGGTTAATCCGGTTTGGCAGCCGGTATCCGACGTGATCGCCAGTGGTTGGGAAGGCTGCTTGTCGGTTCCGGGAATGCGTGGCGTGGTGAGTCGTTCTTCTCGTGTTCGCTACAGCGGCTATAATGAACACGGCGAAAAATTCAGCAGGGAAGTGAGTGGATTTCATGCCCGAGTTGTACAGCTTCAATCGGCCAT
>CAMYJP010000229.1 GCA_947258675.1 uncultured Desulfobulbaceae bacterium
TCAAATATATCGTCAGAATCGAATGTCTCAAGCCCGGCAACAGCGGATTCTATAAGTTGGGTTGCTTTATCCTTTACATGCTGAAAGGCATCATAGCTGGCACATATTGATATGATATCATTAATATGTGAAGCCCTCTCCTCTTTATTACCAGCAAGTAAGGATAGAATATAATTCCGATTCTCTTTATTTCCGTTTTGCAATACGTAAATTAACGGCAGGGTCATTTTCCCTTCCACAAAATCGTTACCGATTGCCTTTCCTGTAATTTTGGTATCGCCAAGATAGTCAAGTAGATCATCCACCAATTGGAAAGCCAGGCCAAGATTTTTTCCATATGATCGAAGTACTTTCTGCTTTTCAGATGTAGCATTGGCAAAGACAGCCCCCAATTCACAAATAGCGGCAGTCAGCACCGCGGTTTTTCCCATTACAGCGTGGAAATAATCTGTTTCTGACTGGTTATAGTTTTCAGTATTATGCAGCTGCAAGAATTCTCCTTCAACCATAGCAGAGGTAGCATCACAGATGATTCTTAGACATTTTCTACCCCCTAGTTCGCCGATCAGATACATAGAGCGAGCGTGGAGATAATCACCGGCAAGAATGGCAGGAATATTTCCCCATATGGCATTGACAGATTCGCGACCGCGGCGGATGGTTGAATCATCAATGATATCATCATGGAGCAGGGTAGCAACATGCAGATATTCAAAAGCTATAGCAAGTTGGTAAATAGAATTTTCCTGGTAGCCGCAGATTCTTGCAGCAAAAATGCAGAGCAGAGGCCGTATGCGTTTGCCGCCATTAAATATGCAATAATGTAAAATCTCGTTCAATGTTGAATCGTGCACCATTCTCAGGTCTTCGCGCATGGCAGCATCAATTTTCTCTACTTCCGGTTTAAGGTTGGAAAGCAGTTGAGTGTGATCCATATTCGTTCTGATTCCTTTTCAGATCAACTGAATTGGGTATTAATGAAAAAAAGTTCTAATTTCAGACACGCTTCTGGTTATTGGGCTTGGCGGCAGGCTTTCCCGAAATAGTTTGCCATATGCTTTTGTAAATAATCTGACATCCATGATAGCAAGAAGTCCCTTGTCCGAGGATGCTCGCATTAATCTGCCGACACCCTGCCGCAGAGAGAGAATGGCTCTGGGGACCTGAAAATCCAGGAAAGGATTACCCCCTTCTCGAAGAATTTTATCGGTCCTCGCCTTCATAATCGGATCGGTTGGTACTTCAAAGGGTAACTTGTCAATTATAACACAACTGAGCGATTCTCCAGGGACATTGATTCCCTCCCAAAAACTTGCTACAGCAAGCAGAACGGAATCAGTCTGTTTCTGGAACGTTTCAAGCAGCGCATTTTTCGGAGCTTCTCCCTGGATCAACACAGGATATGGGAGTTTTACGGAAAGATACTCATAAGCTTTTCGCATGCCATTAATGCTGGTAAAAAGTACTAATGCACGACCGTTGGTTTCGAGGATGATTTCGTAGATTTTTTGCTGCACGGACTCCAGGAAGCTCTCCTGCCTCGGCTGGGGGAATGGATATTTCCCATTGTGGGCCGGGATATAGAGTAAAGTGCGTTCGGCATAGTCAAACGGTGATGGGAGACTCATCGTTGCAGTATCCTGGGGTAAACCTAGACATTCTAGAAAGTAGTTGAATCTTCTGCCAACTGTAAGAGAAGCTGAAGTAAATATACAGCTTTTGATTTTGTTGTAGAATGAGTTACGGAGTATGGCTGCAATATCAATGGGAGAGGCGGTGAGGGCAACTGTTTTTTCTCGTCGTTCAAACCATCTTATGTAAGAGTAAGAGTCCGCTGTTTGTTCAGCTTCAGAAGGTGGTATATATGCGACTGTTTGCAGATTGCTGAGCAGTTCATCGCATCTTCGTGTCAGGCTGTACCATATTTCATTATTCACAGCAATATCATCAATGCGTTTTTGTAGGTTGTAAAGTTTATCAGTTATGGTATCCATCCTTGTTTCCCAGGACGGATCTGCGGCAATAAAATCAAACAAAGGGAATTTGCCTCTTTTCTCTGGAAAAAAGTTAAAGAAATGTTCAGCCTCCAGCATAAGTCCGCGAGCATCACTAATCAGCTTGTTCTGTTGTTTTTTGCCAGGCGTGGTTTTAGTAGCTAGCTTTTCAATATCATGAGCCAGATCCAACAGCTGATAATGACTGAAAGATGCGCCGAAAAATGCAGTTGCCACATTCTCAATATGATGGGCTTCGTCAAATATTACCGATTCATATCGTGGCAGGACTTCCCCATGACCTGCCAACCGCAGGGCCAAATCTGAGAAAAAGAGATGATGGTTTACAATCAGGATTCTAGCGGCAGCGGCCTTTTTACGTAGCTTGTTAACATAGCAGATAGAATCATCAGGGCAGTGGGAGCCAAGGCACTGACTTGTCGTGGAGCTTAGCTCACGCCACAAGGGAGAATTGTCAGGTAGCCAAGGCAACTCCATTCGGTCACCTGATTCTGTCCGTGAAATCCAGGATTCAATTTTATCTAATATATCTAAGTCATGGAATATCTTTTGTTTTTCCTTGCCTGAAAATAATTTCCAGCGATAAAGGCAAAGATAATTTTGGCGGCCTTTGACACATATGGCCGTCATCTCTGGGTCAATGTGGCGTTTAATGAAGGGAATCTCCCGGGTCAGGATTTGTTCCTGTAGATTGAGGGTCCCGGTTGAAACAACAACTTTTTGCCGACTCAATACTGCAGGAATTAAATAAGCGAGAGTTTTTCCGATCCCGGTTTCGGCTTCGACCACCAGAATGCGATTGTTAGAGGTGTTGGTAATCTGAGATTCAGTCGAAGGAATCATGGATGAATCAGGTTTCAGGTTGGGATTAGTTGCCAAGGCAGCGGCCACTGCTGTTGCCATGTTTTCCTGGGCCTCGCGCAGTTCAAAATTTGGAAGTGTTTGAGCCAGAAGTCCATTCCGGCCAAAAATGTCAAACATTATTGACCACCTATGATGTCCTGGACTATCTCTGCAACTTGCGGGTCTGGATCGTTCTGGAGAGGTTTTAAGTGGCTGATTGCTTCCGGTAAATTAATAATACCGAGAATGTTGGCAGCTTCACCCCTAATGGTCGGATTTGCTGACTGCAGCAAAGGAAGAAGCGAAGGCAGTGCAAGGCAGATATCATCCGGCCTTATTGTTGCAAGATCCTCGTACAAGACTGCAACCCCCAGACGAACGGCAAACCGTTCATCTTTAATAAGATCTCCAGTGAGACCATAGAGGGTTTTGTCCTTTTTGAACATGGCGACTATATTTTCGACATGCCCTAATTCCAGAAAATCAGCGATTACCTTGGTAAGTTCTTCTTTGCTTATTGCAGACATACCTTGCAAAACAATTTTTAAAAAGAGGTCATGCGCTTTGATAAGTAACTGCGCGTGAGATAGTATATTATGTGATATCTAAATGAATCATTTACGGTTTATTATTTGTTCTTCCTGTAAAAACGCTGCCCCAGTGTAAAAGGAATGTAACTATTTTTCAATCAAGTATATCTAGTAAGTTTTAAATACAATGGTGCTAAGGTTTTTTTGGGAGTAGTAGAGATAAGAGACTTAAATGGCTTTTGAGGAGTGTTGAGAAGAGGGGGGAAAATTAAAGTAATTTCGTGAATGAATAATCCAGAATCAATAGAACGATTTGAATCCGGTTAAATAGCAAATTTACCCACAAGTTGTTTCAATTGCTCTGCATAATTGAAGAGTTCTTGGGCATTTTGTTTAAATTGACCACCCATGGTCGACATCTCTTTGGAAGTCTTCATTATTTCATCGAAGTCCGTTGATATATCTGAGACAAAATTTGAGTTCCTTGAGATATTTTCTGTTGCATCCTGAATGCCTTCTGCCAAGTTTGACAGATTTGAGGCAATCTCCTTGGATGTTATAGATTGTTCTTCAACAGCCGAGGCAATCTCAGATCCAATTTGGTTGGCATCTTTAATAATTTTTGAAATTTCGGTTATCTCCGTTGACGTGATAGCTGTAACACTCTGTATATTTTCAATTTTGTTGTTTATTTCACTGGTGGCTTCTGCGGTTTGTTTTGCAAGTTCTTTTATTTCCCCGGCAACCACTGAAAACCCTTTTCCTGCTTCGCCGGCTCGCGCAGCCTCAATAGTTGCATTTAAGGCCAGCAGATTGGTTTGGTCAGAAATTTCTGAGATGGTGTCAGTAATATCAGAAATTTCCTGGGCTGATTTTCCAAGCTTGCTCATATGATCAGATGTGCTCTCTGCCTGGGAAACGGCCTTATTGTTTATTAGG
>CAMYJP010000230.1 GCA_947258675.1 uncultured Desulfobulbaceae bacterium
TCTTGATAATTCGTTGAGACAATTCCCTGCTTTGCAGCACAACTTCCAGATTGCTCAGGTTGGTGTTGCCGACAAGCCCTAAAAAACCGCTTATGCCCCCAAGTCCTGGAAAGGATGGAATTATAGTTGGTTTCTCTGATTTCTGTGGAGTAATAGTTGCTGAAGAACGGTAGATATTGGTCATGCTAAGACTTATGACAACCGCCAGTATGCCAGACAATACGACCACCATGAAAATGAACCATTTATATTTTAGGAGGACGATAAACAAATCAAGGAGATTAATTTCGTCTTCTTCATATGGATATGGATGTCCTGGACAGCCCGATGGAAGGGGCTGGGAAGTATTAAAGGTTTCGGGAGGTTCGGTGGTCATGGGAAATCCTTTTTACCAGGGATCAGGTGCCAGGTGTCAGGAATCAGTATTAATTGTTCGAGCATATAGATCTTTCAATTATTTTTTGGGAATTCTTTCGATTTCACTTGAATTATCCATTAGTTTTAAAAGTTGATCATCATCGATATGATCTATGTTTTGAAACAGAGTAACACCAGATTGTTGTCCCTCTGCCAAACTCTATATCCTGATAGCTAACAACAGGTAATGACCTGATCATTGATCCCCTGGACCTGGCAACTGTTTTTTCTAATCATCAAATACCTGATTAATGATAATGCCTGCTGACACGGCCATCTGGTAAATAATAGAAGTTATATCTTTGATTTCACGTTTTAACCGTGTGTGAATGAGCTTCGGGGGTACAACTATGGTATCTCCCGGGTAAAGAGGAGTATCTTCAAAGCTGGAAAGCCATACATTGGAAGAACCGGTTCCACTTTTGCTGTAAACCGTACCATCCGCCCGAAGGATAAACATCTGTTTGGGATTGGCATATTTTGTTGGCCCACCTGTTTGCGAAAGATAATAACCAACTTCAGGGTTTGAGCTGTCATAAATAAGGCTTGTAGCATTAAAAACCTCACCGGCCACATCAACAGTATCAGGTTTCGGAGGGATATATAACTGGTCTCCGTCTTCAAGGGTAAGGTTGTAACTGCTGCCATTAAACGCCGGCCCTGGAGCGAGTTTCATTACTACTCTGCCGGTAGCCTTTGACATTTTTAAACGACTGATAATGGTCTGTTGGGCCCTCATCAATACCTGTTCGCCTTTAATATCCTCTTCACTCAAGGCCCCGGCTATCTCGCTGGTGGCAATCTGCGCTACTTCTCTAGACAAACGATCCACCAGTTCATCAATCCTTTTCTGTTGCAGTTCCTGTACCGATTTTCTTGTGAAGATTGCACCACGGTAATAGGCCATGTTCGTGAACCCCCCGGCCCTCTCAAATATATGGCTTAACTTTTCACCCTTCCGGATACTGTACTCCCCGGGAAAAGCTACCTCCCCTTTTATGGTCACTTCCCTGCTTTCACCCCATTCGGGAATTTGCTTGATATTAATTATGTCCCATGGCTGCAGTCTGAGATTATGCGTTGGATCTTCCTGAAGAGCCAGATGGATATTGAATGTCAGCAAAGAGGTATGGACGGTTTTCCCATCAACGATATCAAACCTGATGAGCTCTGCATCATCAAGGTAGGCAGACTCCTTAACCTGACCAGCTAACAGGATGAGGTCTTTTGCAGTCATATTGTCGGCATAGGGGTATGTCTCTGGATTGTTTATTTCTCCGTGAATTGAGACAAAATGCCGGCCCACATACTCCCAAACGGAATGGATCACAATTCTGTCCATATCCTGAAGCTGTAAATTATTCTCAGAATCTCCATCCAAAGCCTTACCTACATCAAAAGTGTGAATGGAGATTTTTTTACTCCGAGGATCCCTGCGATAGAGATGACCTGTTTCCAGATAGGCATCTTTGGTAAATCCACCGGCATTGAAAAAAAGATCTCTAATTTTCATTTTATGAAT
Source organism: uncultured Desulfobulbaceae bacterium (assembly GCA_947258675.1). The sequence goes on from CAMYJP010000230.1 coordinate 1,940, forward strand.
TTCATATCTGCCAGGATTCCGGATCTCTCCTGATATATCTGCAGTTGGTTTTTCTTCTAACTCCCATCTGTTAAAAATATAGATTTCATCCAATGGTTGCAAAGGCAGGTTCTTATCGCCGGTATCGCCGGAAAGCAACTCACCAAGTTCAAAGGGAATGAGTTCCGTACTCATATCATCAAGGTTATAACGCTTAACCAGTGCATATTCGTAAGATGTATCAACCTTCAAACTCTCGATATCAGGAACAATATCAAGCAATCTAAGTCCTTTCTTATAGGCATAGGAGCCAGGGCGCTGAACATTCCCATATAGATAGACAGCATTTGTCACACGCGGCAGAATTGAAAAAATATGTATATTATCACCTTCCTGAAGCGTAACTTGCCCATGTTTTTTAATTTCAGTAAAAGGAATGTCCAGGATTACCTCTGCCTGGTTTGCAGAAGCTCGTTTAATTTGAATCCGCTGCTTATAGGCTCTTGGTGCCAAACCTCCTCCAAGTTCAATTGCACCACGCAGAGTTCGATCATTTTCTTTTAATTCATATACCGCCGGTCTCCTTACATTGCCGGAAATAGCAACCAACGGTTCAGTATTTGGCACAAAAATAACATCTGCCGGCATGAGCCTGGAGTCGGTGGAAATATCCCCCCGCAATAAAAAATCATACAAGTCCAGGGTGGCAATGATTTTACCCTGCCTTTTAACCTGAACGTTTCGCATAGATCCCTGCAAGGTTGGACCACCGGCAGCCAGAAGTCCGTTAACTGCGGTAGCCAGGGAACTCACAGTATGGATACCGGGATTTCTGACCTCGCCAAGTACAAAAACCTGGATAGTGCGCAAACGACCCATTGATATACTCACGCTGACGCCGGTAATTGCTTCTGCCTTACGGGTGATGAGTTCCTTTGTTTCCTGGTAGGTCAGCCCGGCTACTGTCAATGAGCCGATTTTGGGGAAATGAATAACCCCTTCATTGTCAACTTCCAACCCGTAGGAGGCGTCCATCCGGCCCCACATCAGGACATTTATAACATCACCGGGACCGACAATATAATCGTTGGACACCGGGGTATTTTTGATCGGATTTTTGAATTCTGGTGTTCTGCTGAAGATATTATGCCCATAGAGATTCAGATCCTGAAGATCAATCCCAAAGATTCTCTTGAAAAACTCATTTTGTTCAGAAAGCATCAATTCCTTTTCATCTGCTTCTGCTTCCTTTTCATCAATACCTTCAGAAATCAAATCAGGTTGGCTATCGATTTCCTGTTCATCTTTGTTCCCCGTCTTTACTTTCTTTTGCTGCTTAAGAAGCTTTCGGCCGGTTTCAATATCATCCTCGGAAAGGGTTCCTTCCCGCGCTTTTTCAATAGCATCTTGAATCTGTTCCGGTTTCAGGTCCTTGTTTCGCATGACCTTAAGTTGCTGCACCTCAATCGGCGTGAGCTGGCCTGATTTAAGCAGCTTTTTTACCTGTTCCGGATCGATCTGCCCGGATTGGAGTAATTGATGAACCTGATCCGGAGTCAGCTGACCAGACTTGAGCAATTGCAAAGATTGATCCTGCGTCAGATGTCCGGATTTCAGCATCTGATCAATTTGTGCCGGTGTTGCCTTGCCAGACGTGAACATTTGCTGGACCTGCTGATACGTGAAAAGACTTTCGTTCTCCTCCTGGGCTGCTAATCCATGTGCGATTAATATGAGGTACAAGAAAAAGGAAATTAAAGTAACAAAACAAAACCGTCGCATTTCAATCTCTATAAATAATGATTTGGGTGTTTATACCTAATTCAGGGCAGAGAATGTTCCTAGCCAAAACGTGCTATTATTCCTCACCTGCTATGAAAAAATTATTGCGCAGGTGGTTATACAAAAATAGTACGATTGTACTTTCTGTGCGCCTTTTCAGCAAGCAATATAAGAATTCTAAAGTAGGGAACTGCTGCTAAAAGAGAAAATTGGGAAGGTTTGGTTTAAAATTGTCCAGATATAATTGTTCTAATTACTAAAACCAAAACATATTCGATAAGGAGAATTTAGGACAAAAAGGGAGAGGCAAAAAATATGGCAAGAAGTTGTTTCTCTTTCAATATAAGGCAGGATGTTAAGGTTATGGATGCGAAGGTGCAACAGCTGGTGTACCACCACCACCGCCTCCGCCTCCCAGAGCGGCGCCAATAGCACCAATAGCAAGTATTCCAAGTACTACTTTTTTCAGAGAAAGTGTGGTACCCACCTCCTGACCGACAGGTTCTTGGGGAATCTCTGAAGCTTCTACAGATTGTTCCGCACCCGGCTCGATATCCGCTCCAACGCCGGCACCGACCGGACCCTGCTCCGGCTCCTGCACCGGAACCTCTATATTCCGCCATAGTTGCAGGAACACCGGCCATCAACATTGCCATTACAGTTATTAAAACCACAATTTTTTTCATCAGTCAGTCCAAAAAATAATATTTTAATAATAACCAATGATAATACTTCTTATCATATTATCCAAAAATCATGCAACCAGCAATATAAATAAATAGGCAGCTACCCTATTGGAAATCATACATCAGACCAGCTAACCTACTTTGTTATAAGGAAAGGACAGTCTTCAAAAAGGCTACCGGTATACTATTGCCTTAAACTTGGATCGGTCGCAATCCTACAAATATTTAGATACTGCAAGAATAACTATCTACCATGTGAGGATGAAGAAAGCTTAAAATAGGAAACACGCTAATTTTACGCATGGTGGAAAAATCCATTATCAAACTATATATTCCTTATGTGATATCTCCTTATTCCTTGAAAACAAAGATCCTTCATTACTACTTCCGTAAATAGATTTTGAACTTACGGCTGAAATATTATGGACAATCTGTTACATTGACTTCTTTCAAAACACAGACTCTTATGGATTCTACAAAAAATTACGTTCTGGAAGAGAATTGGAGTATTTCGATTGAAACGTATAAATGCTAAAGAAAACATTAGGATGAAGACCATGCTCAAACGACTTGTTTTTATGATCTGTCTAGTTCTTTTATCACTTCCCCATCATCTTGCCGCTGAAATTATTGACAGGGTCGTTGCCGTTGTAAATGATGATATCATTACTCTGAGTGAATTAAATAAAGAGGGAGAAAATATATTAAAACGCGTTACGGAACAGACAGCACCCAATAACGTAAACGCTGTTTTGCAAAATGCCCGTCATGAGATACTATCCAAAATGATCGATAGAAAAATTATTGTGCAGAAGGCCGAAGAAATGAACATCAAAGTTAGTGATGAAGAAGTTTCTAGGGCTATTCAG
>CAMYJP010000231.1 GCA_947258675.1 uncultured Desulfobulbaceae bacterium
TATGTTATGGATGATACCGGGCTCACAGGGGAAGAGCACATCGAGCTCTGTGTTTGGCTTAAGGACCAACTTCCCAAGTACGATTTAATCGTAGTCGCGGATTTTGGACATGGAGCGATCAGTCCTGAAATGGTAGAAGTCTTAGTGAATAATTCACCGTTTCTCGCTGTCAATACCCAGGCAAACGCCGGCAACAGGGGCTTGCATACTCTTTCCAGATATCCAAGAGCGGATTACGCTTCCATTGCTGAACATGAATTGCGACTGGAAACACGTAACTCAAATCTAGACATCCGTAGAGCAATGAATATGCTTGTCAAAAAAATGGAATTTTCGCAATTTACTGTCAGTTTAGGTAGAAAAGGCTGTGCTGTATCTGACAGGCATGGGGATTTTATAAAAGTGCCGGCCTTTGCCCAAAATATAGTGGATCGGGTCGGAGCGGGCGATGCCCTTTTTTCTGTAACCTCCATGGCGGCATTTCTTAACGTTCCTAATGAAATTCTGGGATTCTTTGGGAACGTTGCCGGTGCCCTTGCTGTGGAGCTGATAGGCAACAAAACATCAATAGATAAAATAAGTACAAAGAAATATATTACTTCCCTGATGAAATAATTATGGAACATACCGTGTTATGAATTGGTTGAGCAATACGGAAAAAATCTTTTCAATCTTAAGGGCTTTGTCAGTCTCTGGTTCTCGTAACCAAAAATTGGAGATTGAGGAGGCTTTTAATCAATGGCTTGATATAACTGTCAAGATACGGGAAGAAAGAAAAACCATATACCTTATAGGGAACGGAGCCAGTGCCTCCATGGCAAGTCATATGGCGGCTGATCTGTCAAAAAACGGCCATCTTCACACCCAAGTGTTTTCAGATCTTTCCTTAATAACGGCCATTGCAAATGATTTGTCATATGAAGAGGTGTTTGCAGAACCGCTTCGCAGGCGAATGTCAAAAGGGGATATGCTAGTGGCAATAAGCAGTTCCGGCCAATCCCCCAATATCGTAAGAGCGGTAGAAGTGGCCAGCAACCTGGGAGGAACCGTGATTACATTAACCGCCATGCAGTCTGATAACATTCTGCAATCTCTAGGCATTCTCAACTATTACATACCAGCCAAGACTTACGGGCTGGCGGAGAGTTGCCATGCGATTATTTTACATCACTGGATGGACTTGGTCTCTGTAAATACTAATAACATCTGAGACGTTCCGGAACTTCATTGGATTTATTAATTAAAGGGCAATTCAAGGTGTTAGGTGATTGAGCAGTGCATTATTAATAAATGTAAAATAACCTCAGTCAAGACCTGTACCGTATTTTGGATGAAAAAATACCGAACCCTCTGATGAATTTCTGTATCCCAATCTCGTTAATTCTTTCCTAATGGTTTCATAGAAGTTTTCTACATCGGTATTTGTGAATTCATTGGTAGCAACATAGGAATTTCGTTTTTCGTTGAAGGTGTTTCTCCAGGAATACCGAGCATAAAATGTCCATGCATACGGATTCCAAGAGAGATCTGACCATATTCAAACATTTTATGAGTATAATCGAGCTTTATCTTTTTCTCTAGGACATCATCGACTACCCGTTGAACACCAGACTCAATCCCTACGGCCAGCCTATTAATATTGAGATTCTTGAAGATCTCCAGAATCTCTTCATCCAAAAGATCGGATCTGGCATTGCAGTGAAAGGCAAAGGAAATGTCGTTTTGCTTAACAAGGTTATAGAACTCTAGCAGCCAGGTTTTTTTAAATGGAAATTCAGAGTCGATGAATCCAAAGTAGCATTCCCCGAATTTCTTTTGGCGGAATTGAATTTCGGCAAGTACATCGTCGGGAGTTCGTATCTGTACAGGTTGAATGAGATTTAAAATCGGTTGGCAATTATTGCATTTATAGGGACATCCTCTTGAGGCTATAATAGCCCTGTATGGATTTCTTTTTTCTAAATTACCATGATCAAATATCCTCTGATCAGGGTAGGGCAGCAAGCTTATGTCGATTTTTTCATGAGGTGTGCCTCGCACTTCATTCTTCTCGTCCAGATAATACACCCCAGCAATATTTTTATAATTCTGTTCATTCGTAATAAGTTCTGGGAAAGAATATTCACCTTCCCCGGTTATGGCATAAGATATTAGGGGTAGTTGTTCAAAAGTTTTATGCGGATTGAAGGTTGGGTGAGGGCCGCCGACAACTATTTTAATTTCGGGATTGGTTGCTTTTATTACTTTTGAAATAGTGTTTATTTCTTCAATAAGAGGTGTAAGGCAGGTTATGCCGACAAAGTGAAATTTATTGAAGTCAATTGCAGATATCGGGTCACAGTTAAGACTGTAAGCTTCAACATATACTCCCTTCTCTCGCAGGCATCCGGCAATGTAAGCAAGTCCAAGAGGCACTTTGCGCATTATGAAGCCTTCATCAAATCGAGGAAATAAAAGACAGACTTTTTGTGGATTCATAAGTAGTTATTCGGTTTGTTCTTTTCAATATTAAAAGAAAATTGTTGAATTTTTATTGCTTGGAAAACATGGTAAATTTTTTGATCTTATTGGAAATTGAATCACCTTGCAATCTATTGAAAAAAGAGACATAACCGACTACGGTTTGGTACCACGAATTTTGTGCTATAGAATTATTTGAATAATTGAGTAAATCTAAAATGCGAAATTCAATGGTTGAAAAATTTTAAAATCGGATATCAGGAAAGTATCGACCTACTCCTTTTACTCAGTTTAATAGTAATTTTTATGTAACAATGACGAAGAGGTAGAGGACTGTTGGCTACCGATTATTTCATTATTGTATGTGATAGAATGAGGCCGCAATTTAATTTATAATGTTGGATGGCTACCATGGATGAAAAATGTGAGAACACCTATTTTCTCTCTCGTAATCATGCATTTAAAACTGCCTTGGAGCAGCAGGTTGTTCAGGGTAAATCCGGAGAGCATGAGATACAAAAATGCTATTATACGGGAGAACCATTTCATATCCATCCTAAGAATCTTATTCATGTGCCAGTAGATAAGTTTGTTTATTTCTTTTCCAATAATTCATGTGAATTACCAACAAAAATTGACACCACGGGAATCAACCTTGACAATGAAGAATTAAAGGACCTTGAATCTACTTTTCAGGAAATGATTCAGGAAATAAGAAGACTGAGGAAGAGTCGCTGGGGTACAAAACCCAAAAAGCTTTCACCCCAGGATACTTATTTCTTTGATAAAAACGAAGCTCTTGAAAATGCAAAACAGATGAAAAGAGTTGAACTTGATCATAATACGATTGATGGCCTTCAGGTCTGTTATTTTGATGGCGAGTCAACTGAATATGACCCTGCGAACTTTATTGGTGTACCATTTTATAGTGCTTTAGAATTTTTTTCTTTCACCAGGCTGCGTCTTCCTACATTTCTTGCCATACCAACAGGTACGAGTGAAGATGATGCGGATACCATATTAAACCATTTCGAAAAAATACTTTCCCAGGCAGCACTTAATAGAATTAAAAACAGTAATGAATACTTCGGAAAATGCCGGGGTCTTGCCCCTGAATGGAATAAAAATAATCCACTTCGCATTTTTTTTATGTCAAACAGGCTCACCACGGTTATGAAATATTGTACGAAAAGCCTGGCCAGAACTTTTGAAGAGCTTGGGTGTAGCACGTTTGTTTCTGTGGAAAACAATGAAATGGAAGCCCTTGATTCAATCCACCATTTGAACGCATACTATCAGTTCCGTCCGCATATTACTGTTAATATCAACCATATTAACAATGAGTTCCTGCATCCGGAGGTTTTTAATGTGACCTGGTGGCAGGATCCGATGCAGGATCTGGTGGATAATCAACAACTTCCGGTACGGGATAGAGATGTGTTCTATGCCTTAGATCATGAGATCGAACTGCTAAAAAAATGCGGGGTTAAGGAAGCCTATTTACAGGACCATTGCGTAGATATGAATGTGTTCAGAAAAAGAAAGAAAATTCCCAGGAGGGACAAAGCAGTTTTTGTAGGCAGTAATTATTATGATTTTACAGGGTTGACAAAAGATAAGTTTGATCCTTCTTCTGTTCGTCTGGTGGAGGAGTTTATCGATTCTTCTCAAACGGTAACTCATTCAGCTATATCTGATTTAGCAAAGAAGTGTTCCACACCATTGGATAAGTTTTTACAATTATTGTATTCATATGTGATTCGAGAGAAAACAGTGCAATGGCTCTGCCTGGCCGAGAATATAGAAGTCGAAATATATGGCAGAGGATGGGGAAACGATCCGATTGTAAGCTCGTTTTTCAAGGGTGAGATAGAACATGGAGATGATTTGGCAGAGTTATATTCATCTGCAAAGTATGCTCTGATTTCATCAGGAATGACAGTCCATCTTACCCGGTTGGGTGAAGCCACTGCTTGTGAATGCATACCTGTTATTTTTGATATTAGAGAAGTATCAAATCCACCATTTTGGGAGAAATCGGCTCTTTATTTTCGTACAGCAAAAGATCTTTATAAATGTTTGCAAACTGAACCCTTAGGTTCTGTTTTACCTATTGCACATGCCATGTCTTATAAACGATTTGTTCAACGAATTATTAAATTATTGAGTGAAAAATCTCCTGAAATTGCTGCAAATAAATACAGTCAAGAAATAATTGCTAACCATTACTAGACAATAGCTGCTGTCACTAGCTTCTTCTAGTCTGAAATTTTTTTCTATAGAACCAGCATCCAATATTTTGCAGGATATCCATGAACAAAAGGTACATTGATTTTTACGAAGACAATCAAATAATCCCTGTGCGTCAAGATTTAAATGATCTACAACGGCATTATAGAAGAAGAGATGCTCTATATCGGCAATTGGGAATTCTACCCCAATGGTTCAAAAATAAATCTATTCTTGAGTTTGGTCCGGGTACCGGTGATAACGCTGTTCATATTTCTTCAAAGCAGCCGGCCCAATACGTTTTAGTCGACGCCAATAAATATAGTATTCAGAGTATCAATGAGAAGGTTAGTAAAGGACAGATTGATTCGCAATCAACTGAAGTGGTACATTCGGATATGCTCGCGTTCAATGACGATCGTCAGTTTGATGTTGTGTTGTGTGAGGGTATGCTTGATGCTCAGGATAATTCTGCGAAATATCTTTCCCACGCTGCATCGTTTGTAGACAACGAAGGCGTGCTTGTTATCACAACAAGTGATTACATTTCTATGCTTGGCGATGTGTGTCGGCGTATATTAAAACCACTATTTGTAGAGCATTTTCCTGACTCTCAGCAGCTGCTGAAGAAATTGGTTGAATTTCTTGAACCTGATTTTGCTGCAATGCCATTTATGAGCAAATTACCTGAAGATTGGGTATTGGATAGCGTGTTTCACCCCTGGGAATTAGATGTTTTTTTTCCGTTTCCTGACGCAGTTAAGACTATTTCCTCTGAATTTGATGTACATGGGGCATCACCAAATTTCCTATGGGAGTGGAGACAATGTAGAGCATAATTAAAGAACCAAGGTCAATAAAATTAATTTAGCTGACTTGTTACACCTTACGACTTAATACTTACTCCACCGTCACAGACTTGGCCA
>CAMYJP010000232.1:0-6058 GCA_947258675.1 uncultured Desulfobulbaceae bacterium
TAAAAATATTATAAATAATTACGAACAGTTAACCACGGAGAGCCATGTTTGATGTTTAACGTTAAAGACAACAAAACCTTGTACATGTTCGATCCATTTTCTCATCTGGAGCCAAGGCGACTTAAGAGCCTTCAAAATTCCTGGGCCAATATTTTTAGGGAGGATGTCTTGCCACATTTACCCGTTGAGATGTTACGAAAGCATTATCATAATTCCCATGGTCGTCCTTCGAACGAGTTATCATCAATAATGGGAGCAATGATTCTTCAGCAGACCCATGATTTGACTGATGAAGAAACGGCGGAACAATATGCATTCAACATTCAGTGGCACTATGCCTTAAATATCACCAACAACAGTGACACTTATTCCTATGTCTGCCCCAAAAGCCTATGGACTATGCGGCAAATACTGACGGAAAATAATCTTTATCTGCCGCTATTCGAGTCCGCCAGCAAGAAGCTTGGTGATATTTTTGATGTTGATTTCTGTAAGCAACGAATCGATTCCGTTCACATATGCTCTAACATGCGACATCTTGGTCGCATCGGTCTTTTCGTTGAAATAATCAAAAAGTTTCTACGAAATCTGAAGCGGCACCAGAAGGGTCTGTTCTCTGCCCTCGAAAAAGAATTTGTCGACCAATACCTTTCAAAAGAAGGTAATTCCTCGTTCTCAATGGTTAAACCTTCGAAAGCAGCAAAGACTCTTAAAAACCTTGCTAAGGACCTTTTCTTTCTAACAGAACGATATGCAGGAGATAAAAATATCGCTTCGATGAGCTCTTATCAGCTAATGGTTCGTCTATTAAAAGAGCAGTGGCTTGTTAAAAAAGACGCCAAGGATAGTTCCAATAAAGTTCAGATCAAAGCGAATAAGGATGTTCCCTCAGACTCCCTGCAAAGTCATGCCGATCCGGATGCCGGATACAGCGGCCACAAAGGCAAAGGCTATCAGGTTCAAATCATGGAGACTTATTCTCCGGCCGAGACGGAGAAATCATTATCGTTGATCACCCATGTTGCGGTCGAGCCGGCAAATGAAAGTGACGCCAATGCATTGCTTCCGGCAATTGATGCAGCCAAGCAAAGGGACATGGCCCCTGAAGAACTGCTGGCAGATTCTCTTTATGGAGGCGACCAGAACTGCGCGGACGCGAAAGAGCGAGGTGTTGAAGTTGTTGCTCCGGTCATGGGAAAGCCTGAGAAGAGTAAGATAAGTTTGAGCGATTTCGTGCTCAGCGCTAAAGGCAATGTCAAGGCTTGTCCACATAATCAGGCTCCAATCAAAGTCAAAGACAAGGGAAAAAGAATAAACCTATCTTTCGCCTTAGAGACCTGCGCAGAGTGTCCTTATGTCCAAGATTGTCCAGTGAAGCCTGGCAAAAGAGCTTATTACCTGAACTACTACAAGGCAGCCGCTCGTGTTGCTCAAAGAAAAGCAGCTGAGAAGACTCCAGAGTTTATAGAGAAATACCGTTACCGAGCCGGTGTAGAAGCAACGATGTCATACTATGACAAGAAGACCGGTGTGAAAAAATTACGAGTACGAGGGCTAAAGGCAGTAAGCTTTGCAGCCACTCTAAAAGCCCTTGGTGTTAATATTCATAGGGCAACTGCGTTTAGAAAACGACAAAAAAACGGTAATGGCACCTATTTTTCAATATTTTTGGTCTGCTACGAACATATACAAGTTATCAAAGAGCTATTTGAGAAAATCCCCCACAAATGTGCGAGATTTTTTTACTATTTTAAATGCAACAAGAGAATTTATCTCCCTGCTGCATATTCACTTTTTACGAGAGCATCAATCATTGGCAATTGATTATTGATTATTTGCTATGACAAGAGGCGATGATACGCAGGAAAAACTGATTAAGTTTGCATAAAGAAGGTGATGAGCTAGGCAAGACCCTGAGCGCAAGTTGAAACTGCGATGCCAAGAAAAACTAATAATCAATACTCAATTGATAATAACTAATTGTAACGTTAAAGATGACATGATCCCCAGCTACATAAGGCAAAAAAAAATAACCAAACAGGACATCAAGAAACTGCAGATTTTCTGTCTGATTCTCTGTTTTCTGATCCTCTTGTGGATTATTTTTTCACCGATCAGCGGTGGATTGCGTTTTTTCAGTGTAAATGAAGAATTATCGGAGATTCAGGCAGAGAATATTAATCTTAAGAAACAAAACACAGCTCTTGAGAAAGAGATTGAAAGACTGGAGAATGATCCTGAATATATGGAAGAGGTTGCGAGGAAGAAATTTAAACTGCTGAAAAAAAACGAAATCATCTATGACTTTAACAAAAAAAAATAGTCTGCAGCCTATGCAAACTTTACTGTAAAAGCAATGCATGATAACCCAACAAACTATCTGTTAGAGGAAGTTCGGAAGCTTTTGACCTATTATCAATCAATGGGGATCAAACATTATCCACGCAGTAAAGCGATTGATACATTCCTCCAATACCAAAAGCAACCTCCAAACAAAGGGGAAAAACAAGTTTTTCCTGCCACTTCCTCTGACACTCAACAAAAAAATAGCGCCCTACAGAATGAACAGTCCCATGCAGGGATTTCCATATCCATTGAAGATGTAAGAACAGAAATCGACGGCTGTACCCGCTGCCAACTGCATGTCAACAGGAATACAATCGTATTTGGTCAAGGAGGTGTTAAGAACGTTTCTCTTTTTGTTGTGGGAGAGAGCCCGGGTGAGGAAGATGACCAGTCTGGGAAAACATGCAGCGGTGAACCCGGTGCACTGTTAGCCAAAATGCTTGGTGCTATTAACTTGTCTCGAGAACAGACATTTATCACTACTCTGGTCAAATGCCGACCGCGGAAAGGTCGCCCGCCTGAAAGTGATGAAATCAACAGCTGCCTGCCGTTTCTCCAACGCCAGATCGAAGCTACTTCACCGTACATAATTTGTGCAATGGGTGCTGTTGCAACACAAACTCTTTTAAAGACAGAGGAATCCTTTTTCAAGCTGCGTGGAAAATTCCACGACTTTTACACCAGCAGCGGGCGGCATATACTTCTGATGCCAACTTTTCTTCCTTCTTTTCTGATAAAAAACCCTGAAATGAAAAGAGGCAGCTGGCATGATCTCCAGTTGATTGCCAGGCAATTACAAATAAAAAAATGATTGCGTCGCAGATAAGCGCAGACTTCGAAAAGTCTGTCGCAACGCCATCAAACTTATTCTTTTCTCTCTACAATCTTAAACTCATAATTCAAATCAACCGGTCCCCAGTTTTTATTGTTCCACATACAGCAATATATTCCCTTCGCATCTGCAACAAAACCTCCTTTCAATGTAGTTATATTATCATTTTTGACCGGATATACCTTGCCGTCCGGGCTATGATAATGCACATCAAAATCAACCGGGGCATTGGTCTCAAAAGAAAATTCAACTTCCTGGCCGGGCGTCAGTTTATCACACGCTTCGTAAAATGAAGATTGAGCAATAATTATCATCTCTTTCTGTTTGCTGACAATATGACTGGGTTTCGTTTCAACGGTAGCACAACCTGTTGCCAACATTACGCCAACCATACTCATCATCAGAAAATGAGGTACTCTCATAAATACTCTCCTAATAGTTAAATTTTATCTGATTTTGTTAAAACTGAAAAATCAAAACAGCCTGATATTTAAAAATTTTTGCTGGAATTGCTTATGCAATTCAAACACTTTTTAGGAATTATTCTCAACAATATATTCTATCTTCAAACAAAATTCGAGATTTTTTGTTCACCTTCTTTCTTCTTTTTCAAAAATAAAAAGGATTTCCGAACACTGGAAAGTACAATAGCAGATAAAAACTGCTACCTCTATCATATAGTATATTACCGAGATTAATTTGTTTTGTTCTTAATGATACTGCTTATAAAGACCAAACTGTTCTGACGCTACTTCATTTGTGAAAAAATCCTTGTACCCTAAATAGTGAATGGAGTATGTTCCTTTTGCTCCAATGGAGCTAAAGTGAATGATTTTTAGTCTAAAAAAACATGACTATACTGCGCAAGTCATTTCTACTGCAAAATTAATTTTACAACTTCACTATTTACTATTTAGGGCTTCTCATGAAAATGAAAATTTACAATGAAATACTACGGTATGCTTCTACTATTATCATCTTCCTTTTTATTTTTCTTCCTGCTACAGCACCATTATGCGAGGAAGGGAAAGACATACAAAATAAAAAAATCGCTATACTTCCATTCAAGACGCATACTCCTGAAAAGGAAGTTATTGACGGTTTGCTTTCAGATTACGATGACCCTGTGGTTGCTTCGAAATTATCGGAATTTGGCAAAAAGCTGCAGGCGGATTATCTGGTCACCGGCAGTATCACCGCTCTGGGCAGCAGCATGAGTCTGGACACAGTAGTAACAGATGTTGCCTCTCCGGAAGCTGTTCATAATTTCTTTGCCACTGCCACCAATGAAAATGATGTTATTCCGGCAATAAACCAATTGGCGGGAAGCATATCAGAGGAACTCTTCGGGACAAAGCAATCCACCCCTGCAACAAAGATTACCGAACCTGCACCTGAAGTCCCCCAGCAACAGGCACACCAGACTGCCCATCCGGACAAGGCATTTATTCTACCCTCGGGAGAGAGTGTCGCGAAAGGCCAGTCTCCTTTTATCCGCCCCACCGGTGGTTCCGGAGTTGCCGGTTTTGCCAAGAGCCAGAATTTCAATTTGGATATCCAGGCTATGGATGTGGGGGATGTTGACGGCGACGGCAATGATGATGTCGTGCTGGCTGATTTATCTAAGGTACATGTATACCGTAGAAACGGAAATAGATTCTCAGAAATAGGTACCATACAAGGGACCACCAGGCATAAAATTCATGGAGTCAGTCTTGCAGACCTGAACAATAACGGCATCATGGAAATTTATGTCAGTGCGGCGGATGACGACTCACCTGGTTCCTATGGTGCTGAATGGCAGGGAAATGACTTTCACTATCTTTTCACCAAAGCGGACTGGTACATCAGAACAATGACGCTACCAGGGGAAAGGCATATTCTGGCGGGCCAGCGAACCGGTATTAATGCGCCAACCCAGCCCCCCATTTTCAGTCTGGACCCTGTGAACGATCTGCAGATAAAGGAAAAGGTTCCGGTGCCCTCCTGGCTTAACCTCTTTGAGTTTTCGCTGGCAGACCTGGATGCTGACGGTCAGTTTGAGATAATCTACTTTACTCAGAACGATCGGCTCATGGTTTTACAGGCAAACGGTAGTACTTTATGGACCAGTGGTGAGAATTACGGCGGCACAACTCGATTTATAGGCGAATGGCAGGATATGCAGCGTAAAGGTATCAATATGGATGAGTATCATCCGGCAGATGGGCAGCGGCGAGATCTATGGCCTTACCTGGAATGGTATCGCGCTCACTGACCTCTGGCATACGAAGAGCATTGATGGCTATATTGTCGACTATCAGCTACGTTTTGATCCGGGTGATTCACAAAAAGCCCAGCTCTTTGTTGCTCTGCAACTGCGGAGCGGATTGATGAGCATGGGCAAAAAAGAGGGCACTGTGCTGATGTACGGGCTTGATTTTGGCAAGGGAAAATAGATGCACCGGGAGATAATTTAACATACCTGGTTTTCTGAATACATAGCTAAAAAACAATTGTAAGCTTTGCATTTAATAAATTCGGGTTAATTTCTTTTTTTTGTTTAAATTTTTTCAAAGGCTTGCCGAAAGACATCATCACGTTTATGAAGCTCTCTGGCCTGTTTTTTCATAAAATAGTCAAGGGCAGCACAAAAAATAAAAAAAAACTACTTGACAAGCTGGACAACCAGTTGTTATGGGTAGAAAAATTTTTTCTTTGAATAAAAGGCTTGTAAGAGCAAGACTTTAATTGGAAAGTACGCCTTGCAGCCACCGCCGAACAAGGAGGTAAAACAGAGAAAAAATAGTTTGAGGGGAAACTAGAACTGTAAACTGTTAAAAATCAACAAACAAAAACAAGGAGATAAGAGATGAAAAAGATTATTTCGACCGTGGCAGC
>CAMYJP010000232.1:6081-6797 GCA_947258675.1 uncultured Desulfobulbaceae bacterium
CCAACAGGTAAGGAAGTACCTGCAAAACCGACCGCACCGGATGTCGGCGTATTCTCACTTACCGGATCCTATTCCATTGCTGGCGCATATCTGAGCGAAGGTAACGGTGTTGGAACAGGTACCGCTGACCGGGCAGCTACAACCAGTTCACCTGGTGAAACAGAGGCTGATGACACATTTATGTTCCATTCATTAGTCCTGAAGCCGGTCATTAAAGTCGGCGACAAGCTGCAGCTCAAAATGGAACTCCGCTTGGCAGATCGTGGTATCCTGGGTTTGAATGATCAAGGTGGTGGTGCAGGTGCAGGAAATCTCGGCGGTGGCCGTGACGTTGATGCCAACAGGATCTGGATGGAATACATGTCACCGATTGGCAAGTTGTCTACTGGCCGTATGCCTTCCGGGGCCTGGTTTCATGCGTTTATGAATAACGCCGCTCGTGCTGCCAGAATTATTTACGACCCCAACTTCCTGCCTAAACCGTTGTTTGCAAAGTTACTTATGCAAAAAACAACTGAAGCAGATGTTCTTAACGGAACCGGTGTTGGTGACCAGGACCAGGAATTGTACCTTATCCATGTAGGCGCAAAAATGGATTGGGGTACCTCGGTACTCGGTTGGTTCCACAACAGAAATGCCACCGCAGGAACAGCTGGTGTTGAAGATGTTGTGAATTCTGACTGGTTAAATTTCTATGGTAAATACAAAATCCAGAA
>CAMYJP010000233.1 GCA_947258675.1 uncultured Desulfobulbaceae bacterium
GTCCGGCATGAAAGGCGACGCTCAGCCATTGAGTCAGCGTACCGGATCCAACTGCAATCAATGTAAGTTAATGTGAATAACTAATGTGACAAAGTAGAACTATAAGCAGAAGGAAATCGGTACGTTCTTTGGGGTAGATTACAGCACCGTCAGCCAGAGCCGGGCGCGTCTGAAAACCAAACTAAAATCAAGTCGCAATTTGAAGAAGCAATTTCGTCGAATCCTGGGACAAATTGATAATCTGTCAAATACAAAGATCTGACCCCTATCTTTTGACCCCTATCTTTTTCTGACCCCTATCTTTTTTCTTGCTCATGGATGTTCCTCCGTTTATCTGTAGCTATCATAAACTGAGGAAAACTCCAATTCCAGCTGAGGCGGAACAATAAAAACACCTTATCGACTATGTTATTCAAAATTTAGATGGATATTTGCTACTTAATTGCTTTTTAATGTTGTCGTCTAATTCGGCTCGTAATAGATTGTCGACATCTGAGAATTGTTCGATTTTAAGAAAAAATATTCCTCTTAGATCGGCATCGCAAAAATTGGCATCGCTCAGATCAGTCTCATAAAGAATGGCATTGCGGAGGTCAGCACCCTCTAAATCGGCATAAACGAGCTGGGCTTTTTCAAGATTGGCCCCTTTAAGATTTGTTTCTCTGAGTATCGCATTATCTAATTTAGCTTCACGGAGGTTTGCGCCCTGCAATTCAGCTTTATGTAGATCAGCTTCCCTCAAGTCATAACCGCTGAAATTCTTTTTCTCCACTCGTTTGTTGTGGTCTTGTGGCAATCCTATATCATTGATGATTTCTGGGTGGTATGTAGCCAATTGCCAGTTTTTTGCCCTGTGAAGCTGTTCCACTTTAATCTCTTTGGCAAGACGCAAATCGGCAAATAGCAGATCTGCACTGACTAGACTGGCTTGATGGAGATCTGCTTTACTAAGATCGGCTCCACGAAGGTTTGCGCCTTGTAGATCAGCCATACGGAGATCTACTCCACGAAGATTTGCGCCTTGTAGATCAGCCATACGGAGATTTGCTCCATTAAAATATTTACAATGGGAAAAGTCTTTTTTTAGCACTCTTTTGTTGTGATCCGGTTCCAGTCCTAACCTGGTAATAAGATCTTCATTATACAAAGCTAGCATCCAATTCATTGCCTTTTGAAGCTGATTTATTTCAATATTTTCGGCCTGACGAAAATCGGCATACATCAAATCTGCCCCGCTTAGGATGGCCTGATGGAGATTGGCATGCCGAAGATTGGTTTTCCGGAGATTAGCTTCTCGGAGCTGTGCGCTAAGGAGTTCCGCACGTTCGAGCTTGGCCCCTACAAGAATTGCTTTTTGAAGATTTGTAGCCCATAGTTTTGCGTTAGTGAGATCTGCACCCTGTAAGTTAGCTCCTAATAGGTTAGCACCGATGAGATCGGCTTTCTCGAGATATGCATTTTTAAGATCATAATTTGCGAAAATTCTTTGATTCACTCTTTGGTTATGGTCTTTTGGCAAACCTAAATTATCGCTGAGCAACTGATCGTATAGAGCCATTTGCCAATTCTTTGCTTCCTTAATCTGAATCGCTGTAACTTCTTTTACCCCAAGCAAATTGGCGTACAGCAAGTCGGCTTCATTTAAGCGGGCATTCTTTAAACTGGCGCCTTCTAAATTAGCTGCACGAAGGTTGGCCTGCCTCAGATTAGCATCACGAAGATCAGAACTTTTAAGTTCGGCTTCGCTAAGATCAGCCTTTCCGAGGTCGGAGTTTTGCAATTGGGCTCTGACAAGGTTGGCTCCCTGCAACTTAGCCATTAAAAGGTCTGATTTTTTTAAATTTGTTTCGAAGAGGAAAGAACCTATAAGACTGGCTTCAGCGAGTTTTGCAGAGTTAAGGTTCGCTTGCTCTAGGTCGGCATCATCTAAATTGGCACCTAATAGGTTGGCATTCGTAAGCTTTGAGTTCTTAAGATTTGCCTTCGTTAAGATAGTTGAGGCTAAATTTGCTCCTGCTAAATTTGTATTCTCAAGATTTACCCAATAGAGCATTTCAGATTTTTGAGTGCCATTCGGGCCACTTATCAAATTTTTTTGGCTTAGATCTACAAAGAACCAATTTCTAAACCATTTAGTTGCGAAATCGACGTTTTCTCCCCAATTATCACTTTCTGACCATAAAACCCCCTCACGTACCTTATAATTTATAGTAACATGAAACACAGAGAAAAGTATGACTAATACTGATAGAGCGATGCATCCAGGATATTTTTTTGCTTTTTTTATATTGTAAAAAAATTTTACCTCTGTATAAGGCTTAGTTAACATTTCTTTCTCGTTTAAATTCACAGCAGAGTGATGGTATACATAATTCTTATCTTTTTGATCTTTAGGATTTGGTTTTACTATTCTTACCTGTTTGCTGCTGACCCAGAAGGAAATTTCAAAGATGGTTCCCAATATGGTTAAAAGTAGCAATATAATGGAAGATATATTTTCATGCTTCTTTATGATTAAAAGTGAAAAAGCCATCAAAATTATTGGTAATAACCACCAGAGAGAGAGATTCGCTAATAATCTTTGTAGCTTACCTACTACCTTTATATTTGAGTATCGGCTGAAGATAATCATCCAGGGATAAAGACGACTTTGATACCCCGTGCAGATATGATATATATCGCACTCATGATCACCTTGATTTGGACAATGTGGGTTTTCTTCGCGACATTCTTCAATCGAATATTGAATCAGTTCATTTACTTTGAGCAAGTAAAGTTGAATGTATGTCAAGATCGCTATTGCGATAATGGGAGTTAGCATAAAGAATAAATATGCGGATACTTCCATATTTATAAGAGGTAATTTTACATTTTCGCCTAAAATGAGTTGTTTATTTGAGGTTGTAACAGCCGTTAGCAAAGCATAGGATAAAAGACTCAAATAAATAAAGTAGACCTTACGGCAATTTTTAGCAGCCTCATCAATATTTCCATAGACCCGATCTGGTGGGTAAGAAACCACTTTTTTCCCAGAACCCTCTGGCGGCTTAGATTTATGTGTTTTCTGTTTCTGGCGCTGCATTATTTTGCCTCAATTGTGGGTAATTTTAATTGGATTATAATATAATTTTAATAATTTGAAATAACTGAACTCATAGCACTTTACAAGTTTTAGCTATCTGGACTTTTATAGTGCGATTTAGAAATCCTTCCATTAATCATATTGAAAATTTCTATAGTTGAATGAAACTATTACAAAAAAAATTTGGTGGTTTTGGTCCTAACAATCATCCTTCCAATAGATAAGACCACTTCTTTTATTATATAAATCATCGCCATCTAATCTTTTATTCAAATCTCTACAGCGCCTAAGATTTAAACCATTGTCATACCAACTGCCACTTGATAATGAGTTCCTCTGCATGCAACATCCTCGCCCAGCTAACGGGCGGTCGTCGAAGGAAGTAATGATAGGTATAACGAGTACAATTGATAAAATAGTAAGAAATAGAAAGATTTTTTTCATTAGATGCCTCCTCCTCTGATTAAACAATCTTAGAAAAAAGCTACTTGGAAGTAGAATAAAGAGTAGACTAATAGACTCGTCCGATTTTATTTTGTTTTTGATTCGCCATCTGCATTCACACATTTTAAAATTAAACCACATAATATCAGATAGATAGCGATTTTTACTGGAGTGGAGAGGAAACCCAATATCCATTTTTTTTCTCCTTCCTGTAAAAAGAATGCTTGTGAGAGGCGAAGATGATTAGTACTGCTCCGAGTTCCAGAGAAACTATCTAAATGCATTGTCAAAGATTTACAAAGAATTTTAGCTTTTTGGCTTTAAGATTTGCAGAAACGATGCCAAAATTAAAAAAGTTAGAGGCAACTACGATAGATGTTTACAAGCCATTTAAATTAATAGAGAATTTCTTTGTGCACCGTTTTTATTCATTGTCTTGAAAAATAGTTTTCTTGTGTAACCTGTAAAGTGAATTGATACCTATAGATGATTTGTGTATATTTAATCCACATTTTTCCAGGCCTGCTATTAAAAATAATTTCATAGATATTTCTATGATGGCCAAAATCCTTTACCTCGGCATTTTGTTGCGTATCTAAGCGTGAAAGTTCCAAAAAGATGTGATCATTTTTTATATGGTTTCGTTCAGAATACGCTGAATCATAAAAAGGGTAGGATCTATCGTAATTTGGGTACAGTTCCAAAAATGGGGACGTTCGTGCAGAAAGTGCTTTACCATTAAGCTCATTTGTGAACTCAGTTATCGATACAGTAACCATAAGCAGAAAAAAATTGCTTCGATCTTTGGCGTAGATTACAGCACTGTCAGCCAGAGCCGGGCGCGTCTGAAAATTAAACTAAAATCAAGTCGTAAATTGAAGAAACAATTTCATCGAATCCTGGAACAAATCGATAAAATGTCAATTTAAAAGATCTGACCCCTTTCCTTCCTAGATTTATTAATATCCCCAATAGCTTAGAAAAACTCACAACAAAATAGCCGACATATATACTTTTGACGCTGGGCTAAAGTCATAGGTTGGGGTAGCCAATCTACAGTTTCAATGCCGCCAAATTTTTGGAGATTGGCAGAAGCAATCTAAAATTTAAGGTTTTATGGATGTCGATAGCTAATCTAAATTTTCGCCAAATTTTCTCTTAGGTGAGTCATCCCAATCGAAGTATCGCAAGATAGCTACAGAAAAGAATCTGCAACAACCGAGGTACGGATTCGACACTAACTGTACTCAACGAAAAAATTGGAGACATATATTTTTTCGGAATCATTCTGTGACCATTTTGGAATGTGCCCAAAATGTGCCCGTCAAGGTCAAATATTTCCAAACAGTTCCAAACGAAACCAAAAATGCGATGAAAAATTGGCGTAGAATCAACTGGTTGTAATCACGACATTTTTGAATTTTCAGAATCTTGCTCTTCGAATCCGTAGGCCGCAGGTTGGAATCCTGCCGGGCGTACTATAAAAGAAATGGGGGAGCCAAGTTGGTGTCCCCTTTTTTTTGGTAGCAAGGTAGAGAGGATTCGAACCAAGGTGGCAGGTTGAGCGATAGCGAAATCCCGCCGTATTTTGGCGGAATTCGAATTTACCCTGAGCCTGTCGAAGGGTCCTGCCCCGCTCGTTATGGGCTGGATTGCTTGTCTATTTTTGAGAATATTTCGGTAAGCAACCCCCGCCTCAGTCGGGACTTCACATCTTTTCTTAGAGACTATAAGGAGTTCAACGGGCGTACTAATAAACCTAAAACGGGGTTGGGCGCACAGCCAATCCCTGTTTTAATTTGGACTAAAGTAGTATTTAGACCACTTTTTTCAAGAAACGCAATAAATCAACACCGTTCCCATTCCCATTAATTCTTTTTTTTGTTGACATTTATAGATATTTATTTTTTAAAGAAATAGTCGTTACCATTATCATATAAGAAATCTAAATTCCCACATTTTGGCAACCTGTTGGGATGATAGCCATGTGTCAGAAACCTGAAT
>CAMYJP010000234.1 GCA_947258675.1 uncultured Desulfobulbaceae bacterium
TTGATTGAGCAAGCCAAAATTCTGAGTCAGAAGGTGGAGGATAGTACAGATTTTCGGATTATTTATATCGGAGGTCTCACCCGGGATAGAGGTTTGATGACAATGATAAATGCCATGCAGGTTCTTTCCGAGCATATTGAAGCAAGGCTATGGCTCATAGGTCCGGAACCGAAGAAAAAAGATTTAGAATATGTTGAGAAACTACCAGGTTGGAAATATGTTGATTACATCGGCTATAAATCACTCTCGGCAACCTGGGCCTATCTTATCAAATCCGATGTCGGCCTAGCAGTTTTATCAAACAGGGGTGACTATCCATTTTCCAGCGCAAACAAATTATATGAATATCTAGTATTCGGTTTGCCATTTATCGCATCTAACTTTGCTAAATGGCGTCAGCAGTTGGAAAAAGAAAACGCCGGTATATTTGTAAATCCTGACAATGAAGAAGAACTCGCAACAGCTTTATTGGAGTTAGCAAATAATAAAAACCTTGCCGCTGAAATGGGACAAAATGGTAAAAAGTTTGTGCAAACCCAATTTAACTGGGAGATGGAAGAAAAAAAACTAATGAACCTGTATGAAACCATACTATCTTGAACTGTTGTGGAATCTACAAGTGAAAAACAGAGACTTTTATTTGTTACTTCTTATCTGCCAGACAGAAAGGCCGGAGGACCTTCCAAACGAGTTCATAATATCTTAAAAACCCTATCTGCAATTTATTCAATTCATCTATTGTTCATTAATCATGGCTGGCGTAATCGACAAAAGAGTATTTCTGATCCTCCCCATTTCTGCAACGAATTCTCCTCTTTTCAATTGCATTTAATTCGAGATTTTTTGTTAATCATAAGGCTCATATTGTATCGTCTGAAAAGACCGGAAATGAGGATTCCGCCTGATGTTTACATAACATCGAATCGCCTGAAGGCTTTAATCAAGGAATTTATTGACCCCCGGTTTGATATAATTTTTGCTTTTCGTTCAGCTATGGCTCCCTATGCAAGTTCAATAAAAGAATTTGGTCGCAAAGGAAAACTCTTTTTGGATACTGATGATATCGAATCTCAGACCATGATAAGGTTTGCTGATCTTTGCAGAAAAAGGGGATTATTTACAAATGCTACACAGTATGAGTCTTTAGCAAATAAGTATATTAATTTTGAAGAGAAATATTACCCCTTGTTCGACAAGTTGTTTGTCTGTTCAAAGATTGACAAGGAAAATCTCCTAGGTAATAGCCTCCCTAATGACAAGGTAAGCGTGTTACCAAATGTGGTCGAATTACCGAAAAGCAAAGGCGAAAAAACTCGGCTGGTAAGAAATTATTTTATATTTTCTTTTCTTGGCTCGCTTGGTTACTTTCCTAATTACGAAGCTCTTGAATATTTTTTTGAAAAAGTAATGCCAATAATACGGTCCAAGGCCACGATTTCTATAAAAATAAATATCGCAGGAAAAGGCTTGCCAATTTACTTGAAGAAAAGGCTGAAAAATACTCCGGAAAGTAATTTAATGGGATGGGTTGATGACTTAGATGAGTTTTACAGAAATTCTGACGCGATTATCATACCTATTCGGGCTGGGGGAGGAACCCGTATCAAGGTGTTAGAGGCATTTGCCTTTAAAAAACCGGTTATTTCAACCTCAATGGGTATTGAAGGAATAGAGGCTGTGCCTGACACCCATTTCCTTTTAGGTGATACCACTGAAGATTTTGCTAATCAGTGTTTAAAGATTATCATTGATAAGGGATTGAAGGGGAGATTATCTGAAAATGCTTTTGAATTAATTAATAAGTCTTACACAATCGACAAATTAAAAGAGAGATTAGATCCTGAAAATTTATCCCATTAAATTCATTTCTGATTATCAAAATCTTATCTCGATGCAGCATAGCACGTATTTAGGGTCTGGTTGATTTCATCATGTCACACTTAATATTGTGGAATATTCATGAGATAAAACTAAATGCTCCTGATTTCCAACGACACTTGATAAAAGTATTCCTTTGTTTCTTTCTTTTTTTTGTTGTTCAATTATTAATCGGATTGCCTTGCTCATTAGGAAAGGATGACAATTTGTCTTTTCCTTCCAATGTGGGAGGTACAGGCCTGTTTGATATACCAAACGCACGTATAATGGAGGATTGGAACTTCAGATTTGGCTATTCGGACGCAGACCCTTATGGTACTTTTTTCGTTTCCACAACTTTCCTACCTCGGGTGGAATTCAACGGCAGAATGACTCGTATATCAGGTGTCCCTTCAGGGTTAGCAAATTTTGGCACTTCTAAAGATAGATCAGCTGATTTTAAAATTCAATTATTTAAGGAATCTGATTCATGGCCGGCAATTACGGTCGGAGCTAATGATTTTCATGGTACTTCATTATTTGCTTCCCGTTATCTGGTGGCGAGTAAGTTTATAGGTCCATTTGACATAACAGTGGGCCTGGGGCAGGGTATTTTAGCCGGGGAAACTGTTGATGCATCAGATTCATCATTTCCAATTCTGACAAGCAAAACTTCAAAAACAAGGGTTTTCGGTGGGTTGGAGTTCCGAATTACGGAAGACTTGTCATTTGTTGGTGAGTATTCCAGCCTGGATTTTTCTAATATGTACGGGGTGGAAGAGAAGGAGGAAAGCCCCTTTAATTTTGGGTTGAAGTATCGCTGGGGAAGCAATTTATTCTCAGCTTCCTATCAAAGAGGCGATTTATTTGCCTGGTCTTATGCTGCCCAGTTTCCATTGAAGCCGGAAGGATTGCTACCATGGAAAAAGCAACCTTTCTGGACACCGGAAGGTGCTTTGAAGAAGAAGTCCTATGCAGCCTCTAATGAAGAACTAGCCGTCATAATTCGTCGGGTAGTTGCCGGCAAAGGCTTTTCCAATGTTCGCACGTCAACAAGTGATGCCGCAGTCTGGCTAGAGATTGAAAATCCGACCTATTTATCAAATACCAAGGCGCTTGGCAGAGCATTAAGGATAGTAAGTGGATTGGCACCGCCTAGGATTGAGTGGCTCTATATCAGTCTGAAGTCCAAGGATATTATATTGGTGACCGTGAAACTGGGCCGCAAGGACTTTGAAGCCTATATAGATAAGCGACTGGATACCGAGACACTGCTTGATTTTATAACAATGGATGATGAGGGAAATGAGTCCCGCTCTGTATTTCTTGAAAATGAACCAGGCGCGTCGCCACTCTCCGAACCGATAGGGCAGAAGAAACTCCAATATGGAGTACTGCCGAGTTGGCGTACCTATTTATACGGTGAAGAGGAGTTTGTTAGAAATACGTTTTCCTTTTTATGGTATGCATCCTATTACCCATGGGCGGGTGGATATCTCACATCCACTATTCAGACACCCGTTTACAATGAACTCTATTATGCCGAAGATACCGAAGAAAGTGACCCTGTTCGCACTGATTCCATCAAATATCTCAGCCAGACTGATTTGCGGGTTGAAACGCTTGCATATGATCAGGTTTTTAATATGCCGAAGAAATGGTTGGGACGCTTTGGAGCAGGATATTTTGAATCTGCTTATGCCGGTTTGGCCTTCGAATTCTTCAGGTTTTTTAATGATGGGCGTTTTGGTGTTGGGATTGAATCAGAATTGGTGAAAAAACGGGACATTGACAATGAATTTGAATTACTTAAAGGATCCCCTCTTTTTGAAACCGGTTTTCTGAACCTCTACTATAAACTTTTACCATCTTTGGGATTGGATGTCGGCCTGAAACTGGGACGATTTTTAGCCGGGGATTGGGGTGGTCGGCTTGATGTGAGTCGTACATATAAGCATTTTACTTTGGGGGCCTGGTACACGATCACCGATACCAGCATTTTCGAGGCCTCTTTTAACGATGGATACAGAGATAAAGGTATTTATATCAGGGTGCCGTTTTCCGTTTTTACTGATCATGACAGTCCGCTTAAGCTTTTATACGGGTTCCGTCCATGGGGCAGGGATTCTGGGCAAACAGTTCATCAGGTTAACTCTCTCTATCCAATGGCTAATGGGGTAGTAAACATCGATGGACTCAAGCGGCAGTTGGAGGATTTAAATCGTTAGCTTGAACAGGAAAAACAAAAAAAGTTCTACTACTGTTGTTTATTTGCCTGGGCTTCAGCTCGCAGAAAGAGGGCGGTAGGATTTCCCGGGTCAATTTGAAGAGCTTGTTCGGCCAGTTGTATGGCTGCC
>CAMYJP010000235.1 GCA_947258675.1 uncultured Desulfobulbaceae bacterium
CCACCACGATTCTTTTTTTCTTGTAATAATATCCGCCAGCGATGGTAAGAAAAAATTCGCTGAATAAAATTCTCTCGTATAGGGATATCGTGGAGTCTTCCATCTTCTTCCACCGGTAGTAATGGAAAATGGTTCATAAAGGCATTGGCAAACATGCCGACCCCATTTTTCCTGACCGTCCCATCACGATCATAAACCCTGACCCGCTCCATACCGCTGCTTGGTGATCTGCTCTTAAAAATAAATCCGTGAAGCTTTTCCTCCTCAAGCGCACGCACTCTCTTTTTGGCCCAGTTCTGCATTTTTTCAGTATGATCAATTCCAGTTTTGCGAGTGATCAAACGGGGAGCTTGCGGATCACCAACCAGACGCATTGCTTCCCGTGGAACAGGCAGACCGCACTCAACCTCCGGGCAGACTGGTACAAATTCAAAATATTGTCCCAAAGTATCACTAATAAGCCGATCATGCTGATGGCCACCGTCATAACGTACTTGATTGCCAAGCAGACAGGAGCTGATCCCAATTTTTATTTTACTTTCCATCTATTATGATACCCCTCCAATTTTATAAATTAATTGATTATGTTTCTCTAATATATGCATTATCTTTTAATTATCACCTTGCATGTAAAAAATTTTATTCGCATTGAATCATTATCTCCAAAAGGAATAATATCTTAATGACAGACGAAGACAATATTCCCCTGCATAGAAAACTGGGTATCAGGTTCCTGCAGTTTCTCATTGTTGTATTGGCATTCGTATTGATAAAAAACTGTATAAACATTTCCATGACTGGCGAGAATCCTGAATTAGAACTGCAACAGCAGTATTATGAAAAAGGCTATGAGGCTGGGAAACAAAAAGGTTTAAACGGCAGGCCGGGAGCTGAACCGCATTTTCCGGATCTGCTGCTGGAAAGGAAATACCGACAAGGCTATAGAGACGGCTGGGATGAAACAAACCACGAAAACAATACCAACCTATAATGGAATCAGATTTGGCCTGTGTTGCATATTTCGCGACCAGCCGATTGCCTTTCGAGGAACGACCGCCAAATATCTTATACAATTTCCGCGAGACGTCCAGCTTGCCAAACTTTCCGCTCTTTGTTCTGAAAACTGTAAAAGCCTCCTGACAGCCTTGAAATTTGTAAAGAAAAAAAGGTTTGGTGCCTTTCGCATCCTCACTCCTTTTTTCCCACGTTTTACCCATCCGGATGTAGGATATACTCTGGAGGATTTGCCTGATAGCAAGAATATCCTAGCATTACTCAAAACCATAAAACAATACAAGAAACAGCATGATATCCGGCTCAGTTTTCACCCGGATCAATTCATTATCCTCTCCTCGCCGCATAATCATGTTGTTGAAAGCAGTATAAGGGAGTTGGAGTACCAGGGCATGCTTGCCGAACAGGTAGGGGCCGAGGTCATTAATGTGCATGGCGGCGGCAAATACGATGACAAAAAAAAAGCTCTGCATCGTTTTGTAAAAAATTTTCAACGTCTTTCGCCCCAGGCTAAAAACAGACTCACTCTGGAAAATGACGACCGAATCTATACTGTTTCAGATCTTGTACCTATATGTAAAGAGCTTGGCATACCATTGGTGTATGACGTGCATCACCACCGATGCAACCCGGATGGTCTCACCGTTGACCAGGCAACGGCTTTAGCAATGGAGACTTGGAAAACAGTAGGGAGAGAACCTTATTTCCATATTTCTTCCCCGAAAAATGGTTGGCAAAACGGTTCTCCCAATCCCCATGCGGATTATATAAATCCAAACGATTTTCCTGAGTGCTGGAAAAATCTGAACATTACGGTGGATGTTGAGGCAAAAGCCCAAGAATTGGCGGTCATACAACTCATGCAACACCTCAAAATGTCAATCAAATAAAAAATAAGCCCCTTAAAAAGAGGCTTCTTATACTTAACTCAGCTTTCAGACTTATTTCAACTTGTTGATATTAAATAAGAAAAAAATATTACACCTAGTTCTTTTAAAGGGGCTATCCCGCAAATGGAAATAGCGGGATTGTCGGTTTACGGTCAGTAAATAATAAATACTTCCTCAGGCGGAAACTTATTTTTGCCTGAATATTAGTGAGGTAGCTAATTATTCTTATTCTTGGTTAACCGGCAACTGTAAACCGTAAACTGAAAACTTGGCCTACCGCAACAACAATAATTTTCAAAATTCCAGGAAGATAGCCCAAGTCAGAAAGTTGAATACTTAATTAATGATTGTATGGCCTCTCCCCAAATAAAAATAAACGCCCAAATTGATATTCATGCCACTGTGGAGCAGGTATGGCAGTGCCTTACAGATATCAACAACTTTCCAGATTGGAACCCCTTCATCCGCAGTGCGAAGGGCAATCTCCAGGTCGGGCAGATCCTCTCAATGCGCCTGCAAATACCCGGTGGACCACCCATGTTAATTCGCCCCCAACTCCTTGCAGTTGATCCTCCCCACAAAATATGTTGGCTGGGAAGTCTCCTGTTGCCGGGGGTATTCGATGGCCATCATCAATTTTCCATCGAAACTTTGGATTCAGAAACAACAAGAATAACACAGCAGGAAATTTTCAGCGGCTTTCTGGTACCATTTATTGGAGGTATGGTAAGTCGTGGAGCCCTGAGGGGCTTTGAAGCCATGAATCTGGCAATGAAAGCCCGGTTGGAAACAGGTTGATATGAGAGCAACACTATTCACAGATGTTCCAGAAAAGAAAAGGAGACTCCGCCATTCCAGCAGAGCCTCCCTTTTCTTTTCTGCGCAGGATATAATCAATCCAGAGAAACTTTCTTTTCTACTCTATGAATTTCAACTTTATTATCCGGCTTGTTAATCTCATAAATAAGCCCCACACTGATATCAGCTTCCCGTACTCCATCAGGAAGATCGATCTCAAAACTTTCAGCCTTGGTCTGGTAAGGTTGCAGGCTCGTATCACGAATATATTGAGCCTTGAACTGCGCCCCGTATATCATTTTCTGATCTCTGCAGGTTGTAGCTTGTGGGTGATAATGTTTTTCTGCTCGAAAGATTTCTTTTCACTTCCAGGACCACTCGATTATGGGAAGGTCAGCCGTCTGGAATTCTGTGGCCGGCTGCATGGGCGATTTTTGTATTCACTACAATCATCGGTCGTAGATCCTTCGATTTTCTGAGCCACTCATATCCCAGTGTCTGGACGTCTAACCATATTGCTTTTTGCAAAATTTGTTTGGTGCCTTCCAGGTCATTAAAATTCGGTGCAAGCAAATGATCAGCCAGACCATCAATTTTGGCCATATGGCATTCCTGGCAGGATTGAGTTCCACCCTGGGATATATAATTGTGTTCATAACTTCCATAAAGGGTGGCGCACTGCACCGGATTTTCAAATTCAAGGTTCGGTCCAAGCCCATGACATTGACCGCACATGATAGCATGACCAATTATGGAGCTTTTTTTAATGGATGTGAAGACCTTGTCTTCATGCGTGGCAATATTCTTACTTCCATAAAGAACGCCTTTTTCCGGTTTTCCTTCCTGTAATCGATGGATTATCGCCTTCGTATTGTGACAGACAATACACGTTATACTTAGTTTACTGAGCCTTGCTTTGTCTTGGGCGATAAGGGCTTTCGCATAATCTGCTGCAAAAGCATTATCTGCGGAAACGAGCGCTTGCGGTAAATGACACTTGAAACAGGGAAAGGTATCCAAGGTTGCCTGGTCAGGCGTTTCCGGTGAAAAAGGTGTTCTTCCTTTCATGGCCAAAGGCGTCATCATAAGCCCATCCTGCACCCCCATGAGTGACCTGGCGTGATGTGATTTTTCCCATTGTCCATATATTTCTGCATGGCATTCTTTACAGCTGGAAGAATCGTACATCCCGGCAAGTTCTTCTATCGTCTTAGCCTTTTCAGCCAAACTGGATAACGGTGCCAGAATGAGAAGAAATACAAGCAGCGATTGAACCAATTTCATACCCAGCCTCCTTTTTTTCAATTCATACCAATAAAATAAAACTGCTTATTTATCGATGGATCCTATCATAAAAAAAAGCCTCCATGGATTTGCATCACAATCCATGGAGGCTTTAACCGGTAATTTAAGGCAATCCTTTTTCATTGGCCGGTTCCTGCAAAAGGGCAGAAAGTGTTCAGAAAGGTTTAAACATTTTCATAAAAGATGATGAAGATAACTTATAACGGAATGAATAATTATCAAGAGCCACAAAGTAGGAGTTGACAGGATTTAGGAGCGGATAGCGTTGATAGGTTTAGGGGGAAAATCTATTATACATGTGACACTTCATCATTTCTTATATTATTCTCGAATAGAAACATGGAAAGATATTTATTCCCTTCAGCCTAAAAAACACCCAAAAGGCAAAAAATTATTCTATCCCGGAAAATTCACGTAACGAGGTGGTTGAAAATTAAAAGAAGAAGCTGTTCGGCTATACTTGAGTATGCCGAGAAGCTGATGACACAGGAGATTCAACCACCTCGTTACGCTTTCAAGTGAGCAATTTCGGAAAACTTCTCTCATCGTAGAAAATTACACTGTGTCGTTGAAAAAATTAATGCACAAGACAATATTAATGACCAACTTTCGGGAATATAAAAAATATTTACCGAAATGCGCATGAATTATTCGAGCTATTTTTATTCTCTTTAATTCTGCTTTTCAGCTCCTGAAATAACAGCCTCCATTTCTTTGCCATCCATAGTTTCTTTTTCCAGGAGCGCGGCCGCCAACTTATGGAGCAGATCTTTTTTGGCTTCCAATGTCTCTTCAACCAGAGTCATCCTGTCTTCCAGAATGCTTTTTATTTTTTCATCAATTAGTCGAGCAGTCTGATCACTTATCTCCTTCTGTTGAAACAATTGCTCTTGTAGAAATTGGCCGCGCGGCTGTTGGTATGTCACATTGCCCAACTCCTCGGTCATTCCATACATGGCAACCATACTGCGGGCAATATCCGTTGCCTTCTGAAGATCATTCTGCGCGCCTGTTGTAATTTCGCCAAAAATTACCTCCTCGGCAGCACGGCCACCTAAAAGAACATCAATTTTCTCCAACAACTCCGTTTTGGACATGAGAAAACGCTCTTCCGTTGGCAACTGTAAGGTAAAACCTAAGGAACCGATGCCCCGTGGTACAATGGTAATTTTATGAACTTTTTCCGCTGTCTCTCTGGACGCCGCTATCAGGGCATGCCCCATTTCGTGATAGGCAACTATCTGTTTTTCTTTTTCATTCAGCACCCTGTTTTTCTTTTCCAGACCGGCTATGATGCGGTCAATTGCTTCTTCAAAATCGACCAGACTAACCTTGTCCTTCCCACGCCGCACTGCAAGCAGAGTCGCCTCATTAGCAAGATTAGCAAGATCCGCCCCGGTAAAACCCGGAGTACGACGGGCTATCAACTCAAGATCAACCACCGGATCAAGCGTAATTTTCTTGGTATGTACCTCCAAGATAGCAATCCGTTCTTTCAGATCAGGTCGATCAACGAGTATCTGGCGGTCAAATCGACCCGGACGCAACAGGGCAGGATCCAATATTTCAGGGCGGTTGGTGGCCGCAAGAATAACAACACCTTTATTCGTTTCAAAACCGTCCATTTCAACCAAAAGCTGGTTCAGTGTCTGCTCCCGTTCATCATGCCCACCGGACATCCCCATACCACGCGCCTTGCCCAACGCATCCAGTTCATCAATAAAAATAATGCATGGTGCTGCCTTATTTGCCTGGTCAAAAAGATCCCGCACTCTGGCAGCCCCAAGCCCCACAAACATTTCAATAAAATCGGAACCGCTGATAGAAAAGAAATTGACAGAAGCTTCACCGGCAACTGCTTTCGCCATTAATGTTTTACCGGTACCCGGGGGTCCAACGAGGAGAATTCCCTTTGGTATTTTTGCACCCAGCCGGGTAAATTTCTGAGGATTTTTGAGAAATTCTATCACCTCCTGCAGTTCGACCTTTGCCTCATCCTGACCAGCCACTGAGTTGAAATCAACATCCATATCCTTCTGGGCAACAATCTTCGCCTTATGTTTGCCCAGAGTCATCATTCCCGGCCCGCCCTGCCCCATCCGTTTCATAAAAAACATCCAGATACCAACAAAAATAAGGGCCGGCACGACCCAAGAAATAATTGCCTTTAAAA
This sequence comes from uncultured Desulfobulbaceae bacterium, assembly GCA_947258675.1. The sequence continues at coordinate 6,181 of CAMYJP010000235.1, forward strand.
AGGTACTTTCGTTTTCTGCTATAATATCTACCTGATTTTCTTCTAAAAAGGGAACAAGGTTGGTATCCTCCAGCCTCGGTGTCCGGTATATCTGTGAGGGAAACATCGGCTCTTCCTTGCCCGGCAGCCGCTCAAAACCACGCAGTTGATTGACGGAAATAACAACTGAATTGACTTTTTTGTCTATGACATGTCTCTTAAACTGGGTGTAGGAGACATTGATCACCTTGGGTGATAACCAGATCTGTAAGAGCCAGAACAAGAGCAATGTAACAGCAACATACGTCATTGAAAATGACATTTTCTTTTGCATGAAACAACCTCCGTAGACAGAAATTTGATATTATATGTTTGCCCTATGATGTGAATAAAAGCTTTATGTAGATTAGAAATAAAGCAGCAGGTTGAAGAGATCAACCCATTCTATAAAAAAAAGACCACTAAAGTGCAGGCCTGAATGTTGACAGGTTCAGTCAAACAGCGGCCAACTAGGCTAAAAAAGTAAAAGATTTAAAAAGTGGAGACCATTTCAATATAACCATTTACATCGAATTTTCTGCGACATCCATTCCGGTTCATATACCGAATTTTACCAAAAACCGGGCGCTCCGGCCATGCCCTGTCATGCACCCCGCCTATACTCCAAGCAATGCCGGTGTAACCATTCGGATCTCTACCATCAAGTGAATATTTGTCGTTAAGATAAATGGCATACTTCAGAGCCTCTTCAGGAGTAGTAGTCCACTCAAGAATCTTTTTAGCCCAGTACATTCTTAAGTAACCATGCAGTTTGCCATTTTTGCAGAGATCGACCTGGCAGGCATTCCAAAGGTCTTCATCTGTCTGCCCCTCTTCCAACTGATCCCGTGAATATAGGAACTCTCGCTTGTCCTGACGATGATCATTTAAAGTCTTTTGGGCCCATTTGGTAAACCCATCAAAATGGTCATATTTTTTATTGAAATAACAGAAATTATCAGCAAGTTCGCGACGGACAATAAGTTCCTCCAGAAAAATATCCTTTACTTCCTGAGAAACTGTTGCATCCATTACTGCCAAAGCTACGCGCTGCGCTGAAAG
>CAMYJP010000236.1 GCA_947258675.1 uncultured Desulfobulbaceae bacterium
AAAATGAAGACCAAGAGGAATTATGGTCTTGCCTGATTTTGAATCATGGAAGGAAAGGGTATGAATGGGTACTTGAAGGAAATGAGCTGACTTTAAAAATTGGCAACTGGATTGAACCAAAATCGCGACCCAGTATCATGGCTGAATTTCGCTCCGAAATCCTTTGGCGAATAGGACCTGATAATTCCATAGACTTTTTAGTAAACCTCCTTCAGCATCAAGGAGCAGATATTAAATGTTTAAAACCAAGCAGAATAGATTTGTGCGTGGATTTGACCTTCCCTCATGATCTCTGGTCAATGGATTTAATAAATTACAGAGTTACCTGGGCTCGTTATGCTGCACCACATTTTTACAATGACAAGTTAACTGGTATTAGCATAGGGAAAGGTACGGTAGGGGCAAGGCTTTATGACAAGCCATTAGAGATAAAATTAAAATCAAAGAAGTATTGGATGCTTGATGTTTGGGAGATTGACTCATTTCCAAAGCATCTAAAAATTATCAGAGTAGAAGCTCAATTTCGAAGAGAAGCACTTAAGCAGCTTGGCTTTGAATCAATTTATTCTTTGTTTGAAAAAATAGAAAATCTCTGGGCATATTTCAGCCAGACCTGGCTTAAATTTCAAGATAATCCTGGCAAACATCATACGCAACGCAAAACCTTTTCCTGGTATGAAATTATTCAGAATGGCTTCCTTGGAATTCAAAAAGCACAACCTTTAATTCGTTGTAAATCAATTAGCACCAAGGAGAAGCAGCTTTTTTCTCAAGCTTATGGGTTGATGACATCGCTTATGGCGCTAGACCATGAAATGAAAAATTGCCAGAGAAATCAAAGTTTAACGCATGAAAAGTCCATAGAATTATATAAAAGGCATGCAAAATATTTTGGAAAAACTGATTTTGAATTTGAAACGAACGTTGAGGATAAAATTGCCAAGTATACTAAAGCAAAACAGAAAATGATCAACGTGCATTTAGAAAGAGGTAAGGCTGATTTTCCATGTAATTTGAACTTGGATTTCTTATTAGACAAAAAGGGGTGATTAAATAATGGAAGAATATTTAACCACTGAAGAATTGAGTGCCCGGATAAAAATGGCTCCCGGTTCTCTTCGTAATTTGGTTTGGAAAGGTGTTTTTATTGAAAATACCCATTACGTAAAGCCAACTTCGCGAAAATTACTCTTTGTTTGGAGCAAGGTTGAGCAATGGCTCTATGGAAATCAGGAAACTTGTCAGGATCAAAAAGGGCTCATCAATATTTAAGAGGACATTTGACACCTTCTTTTTGTTCTGGTATCAAAACTCATAATGAGTGATATCTGAACATTTACCAAAGGAGGTGATGGGAAAAGCGGTAAAAGGTGAATATATGAAAAATAGCGTCATACGTCTTAGCCAATACCGCGAGACTGAGAAGAAACCAAATAACAGAAAAAGGCGACCTAAAGGCAAAAAAGGAGCTGTGTACTGCAGAACAGGAAAACTCTGGGTTGATTTCCGATATCTAAGCCAAAGAGTGAGAGAACCTTCTGGCCTAGTTGACTCGAAAGAGAACAGGGCGATAGTGCGAAGGCAGCTTGATTTGATAATGGCTGAAATCGAGAACAACATCTTTGAGTTTGCAAAGCGTTTTCCCCATAGTACTAAAAGAGACTTCTTCACAGAACTAGAAGGAAAGACCGTAACTAAAAAACCAGATGAACTTACTTTCGGAACTTATGCAAAAAAGTGGCTTGAATTACTGTCGCTTGGCATGAGTGCAACCTTAGAAAGAGAATACCGCAGTATACTGAAATTTCACTTATATCCGTTTTTTGAAGATATTTTATTCAGTGAATTCTCAACGGTACTCATGAAGAAGTTTGTTGCCAAACTTAAAAGCAAAAAGAACCGTTATGGAAATCCTCTTTCAGGAAAACGTATTCAGAATATCATGATCCCTTTACGGGTGATTGTCCGGGATGCATGCTCAGAGTATGCTTGGGATATTCCTGATCCTTTTTTCAATTTAAAGTTGCCACGTTCAAACAAATTCAGAGTCAAACCCTTTAATTTTGAAGAATGGAAAGAGCTTATTGCGTATCTTCCAACTTGGTACAGGCTTTATTTTGAATTTGCCGTCCATACTGGTTTGAGGCCATCCGAGCAAGTAGCACTTAAATGGGATGCTATTGATGATGAATACATCCATATTGAGTTAAGCCGGGTGCGAAACATTGAAAAGGCAGATTTGAAAACTCATGAGAGCTACAGAAGAATTATGATAAGGCCAACGCTAAAAAGAATATTGGACGAACAAAAAATTCAGACAGCATATCTCAAAAGTCCATATGTCTTTGTCAACACATTTGGAAGGCCAATTCTTCAAGATAAGTTAAGGGAATCCTGGGCTCGCGCTATGAAAAAAAGTGGTTTGCCTTACAGAAGAATGTATGAAACAAGGCATACTTTTGCATCATGGGCCTTGGCTTTAGGTGAAACTCCTGAATGGGTTGCTAGAACTTTGGGACACGTTGACACATCCATGGTTTTTAGGACTTATGGTCGATATATTCCCAACCTGACCAAATTGGATGGCTCAGCCTTTGAGAGCCATTTTTCAGGGAAAGAAAATAAAAAAGGCAACCAGTTTGGACACAATTTTGGACACAATCGTGATTTTCCGGCTGCCTATGCCAATTAACGATATGAAATTATTAGATTATTGTTGGTGGAGGCGGCGGGAGTCGAACCCTCCGCCTATCAATAATAGCTTCAAAAAACAGAATGCTGGGAAAAAAGAGGGAAAAACTTTAGACTGGAAACTGTTTCAAGTTTGCATTTTATACAAAAAATTAACCTCCCTTCAAAAAGAAAGAGGGAGGTTTTATTTTTTATTGAGCGCGAAGCGAATCCTTTTTAAAATATTACCCAATAGAATCTATTGCCTATGTGTCATTCTAAAAACAGCTTGTCACAGGGCGTGACAGAAGGCTTTATCCTGGTGCGTCATGTGTTCTGTTTTTAGCCTCTTACGTTTGGTATAACCAGCGTGCCCCGAACTTTCCGCTATTAGCGCCGAACAGCCTCTTCGCGTCTAGTTGATACCTTGGTTAGAAAATTTATATTTTTTTACTCTAGCCGGGTTCCCGATAATTTTATTGATGGGCTTACTTTTGGACTGCAATCAATAATGAGTGATTTGATCCTGATTTTTTTTGGCGATTTTTTTAGTAAAAAAGCCTCAAGCTCTTTAACATCATTAAATGCTGATGGTTTATTAAATTGTTCTGACTTGTACCACAGAACCAGAAAAATCCCTTCTCGTGATCCTATGTCTTTTATATAAAGAGGAAGCTGCGTGGTAATTCCATGCTCAAGGTTAGCATGATGAGCATTTTTCAATTCAACACATATGTTCATAAGAACATCATTTTTGGTATAAGAAAAATGAAAGTCTAGGCTACCATTCGAAGCAATGACTTCCCTTGAGATTCTGATGCCTTTAATTTCAGCTAAGAATCTGATCTGATTGTAAATTATTGGTTGAGCATTTGGCTCAGATATCGGGGCTTTCTCTTCACCGCGATCTTCCCAAAAGGCATTATTTAACCCACCAAATTCAATAGATTTTTTTAGTGTGATTTCAAGCAGGCGGTAGCAAAAGTCTGAAAATGTTTTTTTACTATATATTCTTGTATCTAAAAGATATGACCTTATTTCAGGAATATCTTCGGACATATAATGTGCATTTAAATTATTTATAAATTTGTTTTTAGCCTCAAAATAGCTATTGAAATTAGTAATAGTAAACAGCTTATGGTGAATCAGGTTTCCTTCATTACCATGATATGAGACTAAATAATTTGAGATAAATCCTGAGTCGATCTTTTTGACTTGAAATGGAAAATTTTCATTTTGTTGAAGTTCCCATAAATACTCTAATATTTGATCTTTATGTGGGCTGTAGCGACCACCCCTTTTCGCTTCTTCTTTATCAAGGTCTATTGGTATTATTTTATTATCAACTAGTTCAAAGTCTGGGTGATAAAAATGATTAATGACAATGTCAATTCTTGTTGATTCGTTAACATTACCAACTGAATCGGCAAAAAACGTCACTGGCATTCCGCTGATTGTCAACTCTGCCGAATCCAAGAACGAATAAATTGGATCCTCAAAAACATTGGTAATTTTGG
>CAMYJP010000237.1 GCA_947258675.1 uncultured Desulfobulbaceae bacterium
GTGTTCTTCTCATTCTTTCATTTTCAAGATATCTTGATAATCAATCATTTGAACACCATGACGAGATACTTAACCGGGCTTTAATTACCTTTGGGGTTGTTAAGGCTTTAAATGGGGCAATATCTTTAGCTCAAGGTACAGAGGTGAATGTCACACCTGCTGGGGTAGGCGTAAGTTTAAGTGTTGGCGAAGTTCTTGACCCAATTAATGATTTAATTGAACGTTTTTCATGGGTGATGCTTTTGAGTGCTACGTCTTTAGCAATTCAAAAAGTAATTATGGAAATCGGCGGATGGTTGCCAGTAAATGTGTTGTTAATATTAACCGCAGGATATTTCATCCTACAATTATGGATGCCAATGCTTCAAAAAAAGGGGCTAATTAATATAACGTATAAAGTCATGCTCTTAATATTAGTTTTCAGGTTCGCAATGCCCTGTGTTTCTTATGCAAATTCAACTATATATGCACATTTTTTGGATGAAAAATATCAAGAGTCAACAAGTTTATTAAAAGATATAAATTCTGAAGCCCAAAAAATATCACAGGATATTTCACTAGACACAGTTGAAGAACCAAGTCAATCCACAGGAATTTGGAATACTGTAAAAAATGGTTATTCAGGAATTAAAGACTCACTTAATTTCAAAAAGAAGGTCAATAATTTGAAGGAAAAACTTGGCGAAGCCCATCGTTTTGTTTTGGACTTAATGGCAGTATTTTTACTGCAAACTTTAGTGATACCTATTGTTGTGTTTTGGGCATTATTACGTTTTGCAACGTATATTTTTAATTATAACTTTTCTTGTTTTCTAGATAGAGCATTCTGCGAACATATCATTAAAAATGAAGAAATCTGAGGTTGAAGCAAATTGACTGTTCAAAAACCTAAATCGTCTATGTGTACTATCAATTTAGGTCGATGGTATAGAACCAAAGTAAAGTTACTATATTTCAGTTTGCCCGGAACATTATGATAATGATCATACAGACATCTTCAGCTATTTTTTACAGTAGCCCTTTTCAGTGACTTTTCCTGTCTAATGGTAGATGTACTATAAACTCCGGTCCATCGATCCCATCTGTTCTGTTAGTTGCATGAACTCTTCCCTGATGAAATTCTGCTATCACTCTTACCACATACAACCCTAGTCCCATGTGCGGTGAGGATCCTTTGCGCTTCCGACCGGAGACCATCAGGTTGAAAATCTGGCTTTCCATTCCCTCTTCAAGGATTGGCCCTTCGTTCGCAACACTTATCACAGCATCATTTCCTGATTTTTCAAGCCTGATAGTAATCGGTGTATCCGGTTTTCTGAAGTCAACCCCATTTTCAACCAGTTTATCAAGCATCTGGCATATGCGGTTGGGATCACCGTAGATCAGCAATTCTTCCTCCGCAACCGTAAGCTGAAAGCCGACATCGATGTGTATCCTTTTGTAAACATGTCTTACTTGACCCGTCACTGCCTTCCCAAGGTCAAATACCTCCTGCTCGCCCTGCTTCAGCGCTTCTTCAAGGTGTGTTGCCTCGGTTACACCCTTTAATATATTTTCAAGGCGGTTCAGGTTCTGGCTCACCTCAGCAATATAATCTCTGGTTTCAGGGTCTTCTTTTGTAATTTTTTCTTTCAGATTTTTCAGGGAGGCACTGATACCGGCAAGAGGGGTGCGCATTTCATGTTCCAGGTTACTCGATAGTTTTTCCTGATAGACCGTGTATTCCTGCAGCTTCTCAAACATGATGTTGAGCGTTCGGGACAATGAACCGATTTCATCCCTTGCCTTTGATGGGATCATTGTGCCTATGATTCTACCATCCGGACCTATTGTTTCAGAAGCCTGGCGATCCAGTTTCCTTATCCGGTGCGAAAGGGTTGTAGCCATTATAGCAAGAGCGATAGCACCCACCAGAAAAACGAGAATGGTCACATCTATGGTTTTTTCTATTATCTGATTTTGGAACGCCGATATTTTATTTGAAGTCTTCAGAACTACAACGGCAGCCTGAATTTTCCCATCTGCCCTGATAGGAGTGGCAGCTGCCATAATCTTAATTTTCCCTTCATCAAGGAAGTAATAATCAGTCGCGGTTTTTCCCTTGAGAGCCTGGCTTGCAATATCGAGATTAGTCTTTCCCAGAAATTCCTGAGAGGCATTGATATTTCCTGGCGTAGTAACACTGAAATAAGAATAGACTGGCTTGAATAGAGTTCTCAAAAACAAAATGAAAGATCCTGCTTCTGCTTTGCTCTGTTTCAATGAAGTACTGTTGTATGCAACGTCATCAAAGCTGCCTTGCTCTGCCCGTACCCTCATTTCCCTGTCGACAATCAATATTTTTGTGTCTGGGTTTTCTAATCCGCGTAGGATATCTTCAAGCTTTGTTGATCTTGCCAGCAACACCTTCAAATCAGAGAGCTGTTTGGTGTCGCTTGGACCTATGATGGTTTTTGTTACCCTTGTTTCAGGATCATCCACATCTGCAATGGCAAATGATATCTTCTTGCCGATCATTTTCAGAGGAATACGGATTTCGATATTATAACCTCCCTCTACATCACGCCATCTTCCTTGAACCCTTGGTTCATTTTCCTTAGGCTCATTTTTCATGTAATTATCAAGCGGGTTGTGCATAAGATGGGCGTTCACCCATTCATTATTGTTATGGGAGGTAAGAAAATACCGTCCAAACTTTCCATAAAAATTCTCCAGGCCAATCTGCAAATAATCACTATTGTGCAGATGGCGTTTTTTTTCGTCTCTGTGAACTACGGCATCATCAAAAACCTGGAAGAATGCATAGAGATGTTTTGGGTCTATTCCTAAAACATAACGGTATTTGAAGGATTCAGGATCATATGATCCATTCTTTTCAAGAATGTGATTCTTGCCAAGAAAAGGTGCCTCATCAAGTTCAGGCCAATCCCTGGGAAGACCGTCAAGGTTCTTAGGTTTAGTGAGGGTAATAGCGTGCAGCTCACTCGCTTCGTCTAAGGAAGCCAGGTTATTACGATCAAATAGGTCCGGACGGTTTTTAATGATGCTGGTAACTGCCTGTGCGGTGAGGAGCAATGTATTTCGCTGCCCTTCTTCAAGAAAGCCTTTCATCTGACCAGCAAACTTAAAACCCATAAACGGAATGATCAAAAGAAGCAGGGAGATAAGAATCAGTTTTACTCGAATGGTGAAAGTAGGTATGCGCATTATTCCTCTATCCAGCGGTATCCCATTCCATATTCAGTTTGAATGCAGGAAAAATCTTCATCCAGTTCTCTGAACTTTCCTCTGATCCTGCGAATGTGGGCGGCAATGGCATTCTGAGTAACTGTAGTATTAGCCGACGCCATCAGTTGGTCATGACTCTTCACATGGCCTGGATATCTAGCAAGGGCATGGAGAATCCAGAATTCCGTCAGTGTCAGGGTCACATGCTGTCCCATCCATAAAACATGCATGCGGGATTCATTTATTGATATATTGCCGTGCTCGATTTTTTTATCTTCTGCTGGAGGTTGCTGAAAGGCGTCGTATACCTGAAAAAGTGCTGTAACGCGAGCAGGCAGGAAGTCAAGAGTAGTTGTATCCTTTACGAGGTAGTCCCAAGCTCCCAGACGCAGCCCTGAGACCTTGTCGATATCGCTGTTTCTTGCTGTAAGGAATATAATGGGGATAATCTTGGAGCGTGACCGCAGGGCTTGGCAGATTGCAAACCCGCCTTCCATATCATCACCCAACATGATGTCGAGAATTGCCAAGTCCGGGAGTTTGCGATCAAAAGAAGAAAGAGCCTCATCACGGCTCTCGTATGTGGATACTGCGTATCCTTCCTTTTCAAGAGCTTCAGCGTAGTTTTTTCTGATCGACAGGTCATCTTCAACCAAGGCAATATGTCGCTGCATTGTGCTCATCCTCCTTTAGTCAGAATAGACAATACAACAAATGATCAGGATTTTCCAACCGGTTCACCCTGTTGTCATGATTCATCATAATCTATCATCAGTTTTTCACTTCCTATTCATCACTACATCATTATCAATAAATATAATCCCTCTAACCAGCTGTTAATGAGAAAACAAAAACAAAGGGGGAGAGATTATGATTACAACAAGAAAGTCTTTGCTGGAAAGAA
>CAMYJP010000238.1 GCA_947258675.1 uncultured Desulfobulbaceae bacterium
AGGGTAAGCCAGGCGAGGAAGGTTGGCTGACCATTGAATTGAAGCTCTTGGCTGATGTTGGCCTGATTGGCCTGCCCAATGCCGGAAAATCCACTTTGCTATCTCGGCTTTCCGCCGCCAATCCAAAAGTAGCATCATATCCTTTTACAACACTGGAACCGCAGCTGGGTGTTCTTAAGTTTAAGCATTTCCCTCCCCTTATAATAGCCGATATCCCTGGATTAATTGAGGGGGCCCACGATGGCGCCGGCCTTGGTCATAAGTTTCTCCGACATATTGAACGCACCCGAATCCTATTGCATGTAATCGATGCATCTACTCCCGACGAAAATCCCTTGGAAGATTTTCATATTCTTGAAAAAGAGCTGCGGTTATTTAAGGATGAATTATTAGGTCGTCGTCAGTTGGTTCTTCTTAATAAGATTGATTTGATTGGTGATCAGGACCGGGTAATCGAACTGCTGGATATTTTTGCCCGGAAAGGAATAAAAACTCTTGCTATATCAGCCCTGAATCGGGATGGTCTTGATGCATTGAAAGAAATGCTGGTGGAAGCAATAGAAGAATCCGACTGATTACATGGTGCTCTATTCCTCATTTTTAACTACTTGAAATAGCTAGTTGATGTGAGTACTGTTTTTACTTTCTATTTAAATTTTTTTTATGATGTAAGAGATGGCTAAAACGGATTTAAAGAAAGAGGAAGCTTGCAGGCGGTGTGGATATCTTGATTCTGCAAAACGCGTTGTCGTGAAAGTCGGCAGTGCTGTTTTAACCTCAAAAGAGGGATTGAACAGAAACGTCCTGAAGAGTCTTGCCAAAGATATAGCTATGCTGGTTGAAACCGGATGTGAGGTGATTCTGGTGAGTTCCGGTGCGGTTGCAGCCGGTAAAAAGCGACTGGGTCTTGAAATAACCCGCGAGATCAGCCTCAAGGAAAAGCAGGCTGCAGCTGCCATCGGCCAGAGTAGTATGATGCGAGCTTATGAGGATATTTTTAATAAAAATAATCAAAAAGTTGCGCAAGTACTGCTTACCCATGACGATCTCTCCCATCGAGATCGTTATTTAAATGTCCGTAACACAATCCTTACTCTGCTAAATTGGGGCATCCTTCCCATAGTGAATGAAAACGATACCGTTTCGGTTGAAGAATTGCGTTTTGGAGATAATGATACCCTCGGAGCAATGATCACCAATCTTATCGAAGCGGATCTTTTTATCTGTCTTACTGATGTGGCCGGCCTTTTTACCGGGAATCCCCACATCGATCCACAAGCAAGACAGGTGTATACGGTGGGAAAAGTGGATAAATCAATCGAAGAGATGGCCGGGAATGTATACGGTGCACTGGGCACAGGCGGAATGTTGAGTAAAATTATGGCAGCAAAAGCGGTTGCGGCCAGGGGAGGTAGTTCATTCATTGGCCCGGGACGTGAACCCGGTATAGTTAAAAAATTATTTGACGGCGAGCCGGTTGGGACTTTTTTCCTGCCCAGTACCGAGAAGATGCAAAGCCGCAAACACTGGATAGCATTCGTCCTACGCCCTAAAGGGTACCTGGTTCTCGATGCCGGAGCATGCCGGGCTTTATCCCAAGGAGGGAAAAGTCTATTACCCTCCGGAATAATAGGGGTACGGGGTAAATTTCGAATCGGGGCGCCGGTACAGTGTCTGGATGAAAACGATAAACCGATTGCCGCCGGGTTAACGAATTATAGAGCTGCCGATCTGATTAAGATTCAGGGACTTAGAACTACACAAATTGAAAAGGTGTTGGGGTACAAGGACAGCGATGAGGTGATTCATCGAGATAATATGGTACTCCTATAGGGAGTTCTTTTAGACTCTTCATTTCAAGGGTGCCGGTAAGAAACCAAGAAAGGCATAAATTCCGGCTCCGAGCAAGTATTAAACAAAATCCAGAATTGCCGGATTAAAGTATATGCTGTTTCCCATTATTCGGGGCTCGACAATAGAAATAGATAACATAACATACAAAAGAAGCAGGGAGTTTTAGGATGTCGATTCAAGAGATCATCATGAACATGGCCGTGGGCGCTAAAAGGGCGGCGCGCAAACTTGCAAGTTTGCCACCAGTCAGTAAGAATAACATTTTACTCAGGATGGCAGAGGCACTGGTGGAACAGAAAGAATTTATTCAAGCTGAAAATGCAAAGGATTTGGCTGCCGGGCGTGAAAAAGGTCTTTCCAGGGCAATGCTGGATCGTTTGGAACTTTCCGATAAAGTTATGGATTCCCTGATTGGCGGTCTTCATGAGGTGATCGCGCTTCCGGATCCGGTGGGCGAAATCGAATCCATGACGAAACGACCGAACGGCATTATGGTGGGTCGGATGCGAATCCCTCTGGGAGTTATCGGAATGATTTACGAATCACGTCCGAATTTAACAGTTGATGCTGCAGCCCTCTGTCTGAAAGCGGGTAATGCAATTTTACTGCGTGGTGGGTCCGAGGCGATTCATTCAAACCTGGCCTTGGCCAAGGTCCTGCAGGATGCGTTAACATCAGAAAATGTTGATTCTGCCGCCATTCAGGTCGTGCCGATAACCGATCGCGAAGCTGTTACTATTCTGCTGGGACTAGAGGAACATATCGATCTCATTATACCCCGGGGAGGCGAAGGTCTGATTCGTTTTGTGGCTGAAAATTCCAGAATTCCGGTTCTAAAGCACTATAAGGGAACCTGCCACGTGTTTGTGGATAAAAGTGCTGATATGGAAATGGCGGCAAATATAGTAATGAATGGAAAAACGCATAGGCCCGGAGTGTGCAATGCTCTCGAAACCCTGTTGGTACATAACGATATTGCCAAAACATTTCTACCGGTGGTAGGCGCCAAACTGGTGGCGGCTGGAGTGGAATTGCGAGGTTGTCCCCTGACTAAATCGGTTCTGCCGGATATTGTGGAAGCTCAGGAAGAGGATTGGCCGGCGGAATATCTGGACTTGATTCTGGCAGTGAAGGTTGTTGATGATCTGGACGCTGCTATGGATCATATTGCGCAATACGGGTCTCAACATACCGAGGTTATTGTTACGGCAGACTATGCAAATGGGCAGCGATTTCTTCGCGAGGTGGACGCCTCTTCCGTAATGATCAATGCCTCGACCCGTTTCAGTGATGGCAACCAATTCGGGTTAGGTGCGGAGATCGGGATCAGTACTACAAAACTCCATGCCTATGGTCCAATGGGGCTTAAAGAGCTGACAACGCAGAAATTCATCGTCTACGGTGATGGTCAGGTGCGGAGTTAAGGCGTGAAAAAGCTTCAACGGCTCGGCCTGCTCGGCGGCACTTTCGACCCGGTGCACAAAGGGCATCTGGCCGCAGCCGGTAAAGCAAGCAACGTGTTATCCCTTGATGCGGTGTGGTTTATGCCTGCTGCCATTCCCCCCCATAAAAAGTGTCATAAAATCGGGCATGCCATCTCTGCTTTTGAAGATCGGGCTGCAATGCTGGATTGCGCCCTCAAGGATCACACCGATTTTATTGTCTCCCGACTTGAGTCCGAGTTGCCGAAACCAAATTTTACTATCGATACTTTAAAACAAATCCGCCGACAATCAGGCCCCGGGGTAATACTGTTTTTTATTATCGGAGTGGATGCTTTTGTTGAGATAGACACCTGGAAGAGCTTTCAAGATCTTCCAGTTTATACAAATATCGTCGTTCTCTCACGACCTGCCTATCATCGCGATAGAGTGGATACGCTTATCCGGCAGTGCTACAAGGACTACCAATGTAATGACTATAATAACACCTGGGAATCGAAAGAGAAAGCCGGCAAGATTTATTTTTCGGAGATGGAACCTGTTGCCGTGTCATCAACTGTGATTCGGTCGTTGGTTGCTGAGGGGAAATCTATTAAAGACTTGGTGCCACTTCAAGTTGCCGAATATATTGAGGACCATGGATTATATCTTACTCATACCTAGGAGTCTGTCGGACTTAGACATAATCTACTACGAATTCGAGAAATCGTTCCATATTCCCATGGCTTTTCGTTAAATAGCGCTGCTATTCTCCTCAAATCCATGAAAATCTGGTCTTGATTTCACAAATTCTCGCTACGATTCTCTAAGTCCGACAGACTCCTAG
>CAMYJP010000239.1 GCA_947258675.1 uncultured Desulfobulbaceae bacterium
TTTTCCAGCGCCGAGAATTCAATTGATGCGTGTTTATTTTTCTGTCTTGGTCGCAGGGGTGACACTATTCTCCTATCTGGTTGTCGCCAAGGCTGCTTGGGAGAATCGAGTTGAGGTAAGGCAGGAGACAAAGGCTGATTTTGTTCTTCCCAGCCAGTTCAGCCGTATCCTTGCTTTTGGTTACAAGGGCCTGGTTTCAAATTTTCAACAGTTAAAATTAACCACTTTCCTGGGTGAACGTACTTTGTCTGGGAAGCCTATGGCAGATGATGACTGGCGGTATTTCATCTCCAGTGTTGAGTCAATCACAGATCTAGATCCCTATTTTCTTGACCCTTATTTTCTGGCGGAAGGCTTTTTGACTTGGGAGGCAGGCCAATACGAGGAGGCTAATCGCATCCTTGAAAAGGGGGTCAAGTACCGTAATTGGGATTGGCGACTGCCTTATTTTATTGGGTTTAATTATTTTTATTTTCTACAGGATTATGAAAAAGGTGCTGAATACATTATGTTGGCATCCAAGGTTCAAGGAGCGCCAGATTACCTGCCGACATTGGCTGCACGACTGGCTTACTATGGTGGCAAGAGCAGGACTGCAATTCTCTTTTTAAGGGGAATGATTGCAGAAGCCAAAGATCCTAATTTACGGAAAACAATGCAGCTTCGATTGTTGGCCCTTGAGCGGGCTGAGCTGATCGAGAAGGCTATCCAGAAATTCAAAAGTGACCATGGTCGATTACCAATAACCAGCGAACTTGTCAATGCGGGGTATCTTAACGAATTGCCAATTGACCCCTACGGTGGACAATGGGGAATTTTAGAGAATGGCAGAGTTTATAGCACGAGTCGGTTTGTTGAAAAAAAAGAATAATGTATTGACTTTCCCGGAGAGTATTAGCGCATAGATATATCAATCTTTACAAGTGAATTGAGTTTTCATGGTCTGCCGAACAATTAATATAATTTTTAAGTCCCGCCAGTGCCCTTAGCGGGAAAAATCTGAATTTTCTAATTGCCCTGGATGTTTCGATGTTGCCCTTGTCATTAATCTTGTTATTTGTGTTTGCCTTTGGTGCTGTCATCGGCTCCTTCCTCAATGTCTGCATCTACCGAATCCCAGCCGGTAAATCAATCGTAACCCCCCCATCATCCTGCCCATCCTGCGGCCACCAGATCCGCTGGTATCAAAATATCCCGATTTTCAGCTATCTGTTCCTTTTGGGACGCTGCGCAAGTTGCAAAAAAAAAATATCGATCCGCTATCCATTGATTGAGGCCCTCACGGGAGCTCTCTTTTGTCTGGTTTTTTATAAATTTGGCTTTCAACCTGCGACTCTCATCTATTGGTTCTTCGCCGCGGCGCTGGTAACAATTTCATTTATCGATCTTGACCACCAGATCATCCCCGATGTCATCAGTCTGCCCGGTATTGTCGTTGGTTTTTTGGTCTCCTTTTTTATTCCCTGGCACAGCTGGCTGGATTCATTGCTCGGGATCTTGATTGGTGGTGGGTCACTATATCTGATCGCTTTGGCCTATGAACTCCTAGCTAAGCGCGAGGGGATGGGTGGTGGTGACATCAAGCTGCTGGCAATGTTTGGCGCTTTTCTGGGTTGGCAGGCGGTCTTGCCGATTATTTTTATGGCTTCATTACTGGGCTCGCTGGTAGGGGTTCCTTTAATGATGGCGCAGAAAAAGGATTCCAAGCTGGCGTTGCCATTCGGGCCTTTTCTTGCGTTGGCGGCAATCGTTCAATTGTTATGGGGGAGGGCTATTCTGGCTTGGTATCTCGGCTTCTATTCCTAATTAAGGAGAGCCACAAGGAATCAATTATTGGTGCTTTTTTAAATTTCTTGACAATAACATTCACTGACCTATAATTATGCACAATTTGAATAATATTGCCATTCAGGGGCCAGGTGCATGCAGCAAAATCACGTTAAAGAAGTCCGTGAGTCCTTATTGATGAGCAAGGCGGAGCTTGCTCGTAAAGCGGATGTCTCTCCATTGACAATCACTCGCATCGAGCGCGGTTATCCTTGTCGGATGGAGACCATGAGGAAAATCATTCTAGCACTTGGTTTTAAGTTGGCCGACAAAGAAAAGGTATTCCCCCAGCATTGATTGGAATGGCTCTGCAATTGAGTCTAACGTAACTCTCTCAAGAGTGGATGGACCATGTTTGCCTCGAAAAAAGATATTGTCGGCATAGATGTCGGCTCAAGCGCCATTAAGCTGGTTCGGCTTAGGGAATCTCGCGGTATTTACCATCTGGTAAATATCGGCATTATGCCGCTGGCTGCCGAGACTATTGTCGACAATACGATCATGGACTCAACAGCAATTGTTGATGGGATCAGCAATCTGATGCAGGGCATGAAGGTCAAAGCAAGGCGTGTCGCGACCTCTGTCTCTGGACACTCCGTCATTATTCGCAAAATATCCCTTCCCGTTATGACCGAAACCGAATTGGACGCTTCGATTCAATGGGAGGCCGAGCAGTATATTCCTTTTGATGTTTCGGAAGTCAATATCGATTTCCAGATTATCGGGCCGGATGTTAAAGATCCGTCGCAGATGAATGTCATGCTGGTCGCGGCAAAGAAAGATTTTGTAGATGATATCGTCGGCCTGTTCACCGAGGCTGGCTTAGAGCCGGTGGTGATGGATATCGATTGCTTTGCCGTAGAGAACATGTTTGATTACAACTACGGTTTTGTCGAAGATGAAGTGGTCGCCTTGATCGATCTGGGGGCGACGGCGACCAGTGTTAATGTCTTGAAGGGTGATGTCTCTGTTTTTACCCGTGATATTCAGGCCGGTGGCAATCTCTTAAGTGAGGAATTGCAGAAGCGCCTGGGCGTGAGCAGTGAAGAGGCTGAGCGGGCAAAGCTTGGTGATAAAGAAATCGTTGATGTTGATCCAGATACAGTCAATGAGGTCCTCGGCGATGCCATCACGAATCTGGTTCAGGAAGTGCAGAGATCTCTCGATTTTTTCACTGCGACATCAAGCGACGACAGGGTCACCAAGGTTTATTTAACCGGAGGTGTCTCCAGTTCAGAGCAGGTCAGAAGTGCTCTTGAAAAGCAACTCGGCATTCCTGCCGAAGTTGTTAATCCGTTTCGCAATCTCACAATCAGTGATAAGGAATTTGACAGCGAATACCTTGACGCTGTCGGGCCGATGTTTTCCGTAGCCGTAGGCCTTGCCATGAGGAAGGTGGGTGATAAATGATTCGGATTAACCTGCTCCCGGTTCGAGCAGCCCAAAGGAAAGAAAAGCTTCGCAGTCAGCTTTCTATTTTGTTTCTTTGCCTTCTCCTGGCCTTAATAGGCTGCGCGGCAGCCTACTTTAAGCAAGAGTCGGAAACCAAAGAGTTAAATGAGGAAATTGCTCAAGTTGAGGCCAGGAATAATGCGTTAAAAAAACAGATCGGCGAGGTCCGCGATATTGAAAAACGCAAGGCCGAATTAGCCAAGAAGCTTGATATCCTCCAGAGCTTGAAGGAAGGCAAGACTGGTCCTGTGCGTTTGCTCGATGAATTGAGCCGCGCCTTGCCAGATAAACTTTGGTTGACGAGCTTTTCAGAGAGTTCCGGAAATATTCAGATCGCAGGTTATGGCATCAGCCAGAATGTTGTTGCAGAATTTATGCGCAACTTGGGCAGCTCTCCTTATTACGCCAATATTGAACTTACTGTAACTGAACAAACAAACCTTGGTGGCGTCAAGGTCCATAAATTTTCCTTAAGCTGTCGGGCAGAAAAACCCAATTCATAACGATTCGGGGTTCATCAATCATGGATACAAGAGTCGAAAAAATAGTTAATCTGCCTGCCTATCAAAGGGGCTTGCTCCTTTTATTGGTATTGGTAGCGATTGTTGCTGCATTTTATTTTTTGATTTATCAAAATCAGCTTATTACCTACAAAGAATCTGAGGATCGTTACAGCGCGGCAAAGCAGCAGCTGGCAAAGAGTGAAAAAATTGCCAGAAACCTCCCGGTCTTTAAAGCTGAGTATGCGCAACTTCAGGAGCAGCTGCAAAGTGCCTTGGGGGAACTGCCCGATAAAAAAGAGATTCCCAAAGTATACGAAGTCA
>CAMYJP010000240.1 GCA_947258675.1 uncultured Desulfobulbaceae bacterium
AGATGTTACTCCACTTGGCGCATAACTTTGCTGCCCGGCTGATAGCATTCAGCTTGTTTTGCAATTTTCTGGAATTTCGTTGATATGGTTGGTGATCTCATAGTATCTCCCATAGTTCCTCCCAGAAAAGCGTTATGCCCGACTTCACCTTCCCTACAGCGGGTCCCTTGGGCATCGGTTTTCCACCTTCCCGACCTGAATACTCCCACTCCCAGGTCATCGGTACTATGATCCGCTAAGACTGCCAAAAGCCCATCTCAGATTTGTTCGCTATTCGCTATCCGCACCTGATACCTTGCATCCCCATTTACTTTTGTGTTCCTCATAAGGCTCGCATGAGGGGCATGGGGTTCTCGCCTCATACGCCAGGGATTTTGTGTACGGAATCCCTTACCGTTAGTTGTGCAAGGAGACAATTGGCTCTCCCGAGTTCCCAAGCTACCCCCATAGATACATGCCCTGGTCTAAGACCCCGGTGGTGACCTGAATCCTCGCCACATCGCATTCAGGCCTTCTGCCTTCCGGAACTCCCTAAGCCGTCGGCTTTACTTTTGGCTGAGCAAAAGCTATCACAGAGACCACAACCATAGATTTTTCGGAGCTCAATACAGAGCCTGTATTCTTGTTCCACCTGGCTTCGGACTCCCGTTACCGGATTTGCCCTCAGGTTTCACTACTGCCCTGCTGGCTAAGCTTTAGGCAGGTGGGACTTGAGCCACATGGCCCTCACCCACTGGGTAACAATAGCCAATTTCATCCTGCACCATCAGGATTCCCGAGGCTTTGGACTTCGCTCGGCGCGAAGGGAGACATCTTAACCGTTGATAATGGCAATCTTGAATGGCTTATCCGCTGAGGCAATCATCAATTGATAGCAGTTCTCTGAACATCCCGACTGTTCAATTTGCTATCGCATCCATTGTTTCATAGGTCGATCTGACTAACCTTTTACCGTAAATGCGTTCGAGTCTCCTCACCACAAAATGACCGCGAGCAGTATCTTGAAAGTGGTTGATAAATAGTGTGTTTATCAGTGCTCCACCAGCTGCTCCGATAATTGGAACTGCTTGCGCGGCAGCCTTTTCCGTTACGGGGATACTGAAGCGTGCTGCAATTTGATTTATTAGACGCACTAACACTGGGGCACCCTTTTTGACAGCACCTTTCGATGTTGCGAATTTAACGGCATCTGAAACCGCTGCAGCTAATGCTGTACGAATTCCAAAGTAACCCGATTCTGTCTCGTCATCTGACTCACTTGGTCCGCCAAGGGCGAAAACCTCAAGACAAGCAAGCTGTGACTCGCGAGATTTAAGATCCTCGCCCTCACTTCTTGCAATGTCAGCAATCGACCTTAACATAATTGTTGTTGAAATTGGGAGCTCCACGGAAAGGGCAGTAAGACCAAATGCACCGCCTACTCCGCCACTAATTGCCACAGATGCTTTATGCGTTAAACTAGAGGCTTCTCTTATCTCGTCCCCAAGGGAGAATAATGCAGTCTTGAGCGCTATGTCCAAGGACTTAGTTGCCGCAGAAAGGATTGTGTCTTTCGCCCCAGTGGGAAGCAGCTCCATGCCTTTTTGAATTGGGGTTGCCAATGTATTGGAGAAACGAGCTGCAATACTCGGATTTTCAAGTAAAAACTTCGCTTGTTTTAATTCAATAAGGTGTTCTTTTTCTAGTGATTCATTCATGTGTTTCCTATAGTGGCTCGTGTAAGAGATCAGATTGGCAGCGCGTCAGTACTGGTAATCATTCGCAGCCAAATGTTAACTGATAGTTTTATCTTAATATATAACGCGCCCCTAAAGCTGGTGGCTGTTTACATGGCCCTTTTTTGATCAATCTATCTATCTGGGAGAGAATAAAAGCTTTTAGCTTCTCGGAGTTTAAAGGGTCTGACATTGCTTTATTGTAATAGTTCGCGGCTTGTATTACATCACCTTTATACTCAAATGTTTGTGCAAGCTTGATATTTGCGACAAGCCTATTTTCTAGCAACTCATGAGCTTTTTTAAAATATTCAATCGCACCATCGTAATTATCTTCTCTGACTAAAATTCTACCGACCTCGATATAAAGGAAATATCTAACTTCATCTGACATAGTCAGTTCTTTGTTTTCAAATATTGCGATATAGGCCGCTTTGGAATTTGCCAATCTCCCGCCAAGTTTCAACGCCACAATGGATAAGTATTGTATTAGACCAAGTCTTGTAATAATAAATGAACGTGATTTTTGTTTGAGAAGGTCATTTCGATAGATATATTCCATTGCCCCATTTCTACGGTCCCAGAAATATTTAACAATCATTACAGGAGGGCCACCAATGGCAATGGCAAGACCAATTGGCCATATATTGATAAAGAGATAACCAACAACAAGGCATGTAGATATTGCCATCAATGTTTTTTTGAGGCCCATTCTTAAATAGAAAATTGGTGGAATTACTATCACTTAGTTGGAGACCTTTTTAATGCTTTCCTTCCGCTAACGAATTTGTATAAAAACAGCCTTTGGCTAAGGATATCCTTTTCTAGTACGGTCATCTTTTTTCCAGTACTGGTATATATTTTGTTTGATGTGCCGCATCGAAGACAACTTTCTTTTTTTTAAGAAACTGCTTGAGATGAAAGTTGCCGATTGTAGAATTAAACATGAGAGTGCTTTCCTAATTTTGAATAAGATTTAACACGATATTTATCATACATGTGTGAATCACTTAATATTCCATATATATTGCCATCTGAAACCACCGAAAACAGTCTATCGTTCAATATTGAGTGTGGTAATTACAGATTGATATTTACCTAATGTTGCGGACAAGCTGCATATGAACTTTCCTCACAGCCCAGAAATTAGGAGATATATTGAGTCATTGAGCCGTGACTGGTCATGTAAGGTCCAATCGAACAGAATCGTCAAGGTTAAAGATTTGAACCCTTCCCTTATTTACAGATCCGATCCCATTCATAACCCATTCTTAACATTATCCTGAGGCGCTTTGCCTTATTTAACCGGTCATATGATCTGGAAACATTAGTTTTTCAAACCAAAATCAGTAAATAAAGTGCCTAGTATGCTCGCCCTTTTCGCCGATTTCCGTCATTGATTCGATGCCCATCTGGAGGTGGATCTCTGACCACTGTCTCGTAACACGGTCGTCAGATTCTTCTGTCTTGATTCCATCCTGTTCGAGAGGAATATCAGATACAAGCAAAAGAGCGCCGCGGGATATTTGATTGTGATGTCCAACTATAAAAATAGTTGCAGTCTCCATATCAATAGCAATACATGTCATTCGTTTAAGCCGGCCAAGAAACCGTTGGTCATGCTCCCAAACGCGACGATTGGTCGTATACACAACACCGGTCCTATACTCGTATCCATTTTTCACGATCTTTTCAGAGACGAATTTATGCAGTTTAAAAGAAGGGAGTGCCGGTACTTCGAGAGGAAAATAGTCATTACTCGTACCCTCACCTCGAATGGCAGCGATTGGCAGAATAAAATGACCGATCTCAGTAGCACGCTTGAGACCGCCACATTTTCCTAGAAAAAGAACGCCCTTAGGCATGCAGGCGCTGAGCAGGTCCATAATTGTCGCTGCATTCGCCGAACCTATACCGAAATTAATTATTGTGAGCCTGTCCGAGTTTGTGGCAGCCTGCATTGGCCTGTCTTCACCGTAAATGTCGCAACCAAACTGTTCGGCAAATTTTGTGACATAGAATCTGAAATTCGTCAACAGGATGTAATCGCCAAATTTATTCAATGGCATCCCCGTATAGCGCGGAAGCCAGTTTCTTGCAATTTCCAGTCGTTCTGTCATGGGATATCCGCTCGTCTCAGAAGAAAAAAGAAAAGGGTGTCGCGTCTGCCCTTGACACTTCTTGACTAGTTCAAAAGTCAAACTGTTTTCCAAAAAGTCAAACGGCGACTTAATCCCTTACTTCAGGCTTCCAGGCCCCTCCCAGGCCCCTTGTTTATTGTGCAAATCCAATGCACCCGGTTTGTTCCGCATGCAATTTGGAAACAGGATACTTCCTGCAATGGAGCGGTTTTGTATCCTGAATCAGGCAAATATATCTGTCTTGG
>CAMYJP010000241.1 GCA_947258675.1 uncultured Desulfobulbaceae bacterium
TAAGCAGTAAGGAAAGGAAAAGGCACTAAAATGAAAGTTGCTATTTTATCAAGAGGGCCCAGACTGTACAGTACAAAACGATTACGAATGGCCTGCAAAGAACGTGGTCATGATGTCAGAATCCTGAATCCCCTGAATTTCTCAATTAATGTAGAAGAAGGATACCCGGACCTTCTCTATAAAAACAGAAAGCTCCCTTCTTTTGATGCGGTCATTCCGAGAATCGGCGCTTCCATAACATTTTTTGGGACCGCACTTGTCAGGCAATTTGAACAGATGGGCGTCTGTTGTCTCAATTCATCTCTGGGAATCATTACGTCAAGAGACAAACTGTTTTCAATACAGATGCTCGCACGTCAAAATCTGGGAATTCCTCAAACTATTTTTGTGAAAAACAGGGAATCTATTCTCCCGGCTATTAAAAAAATTGGAGGCGCTCCGGTTGTGATTAAACTTATTGAGGGCACCCAGGGAATAGGAGTAATCCTTGCAGAAACAAACAAGGTTGCAGAAGCAATCGTAGAAACACTCCAGAGCAAGAAACAAAATGTCCTGATTCAAAAATTTATTAAAGAAAGCAGAGGAAAGGATATCAGGGCAATCGTGGTAGGCAACAGGGTCGTTGCTTCCATGCGCCGCACAGCCAAAGGAGACGAATTCAGAAGCAATGTGCACAGAGATGGAAGTGTTGAAAATGTTCAGTTGGATGAAAGATTTGAACGGACAGCAATCAAGGTAACACAGTTAATGGGACTAAACGTAGCCGGTGTAGATATGCTGGAAAGTGATAGCGGCCCTAAAATTATGGAAGTGAATTCATCACCGGGACTGGAGGGGATAGAAAGGGCAACAGGCATCGACGTGGCTGGCGCAATGGTTGCGTCTATTGAAGAACAATGCAGCCTTCCCGAAATTGACCTGAGACAGCGTTTAACACTGGACAAGGGGTATGGAGTTGCGGAAATCCAGATAATGAAAAACTCTGAACTGGCAGGTAAAACAGTAAAAGATACCGGGTTCAGGGAAAAAGACATTGTGATCATGAGTATAAAGAGAAGACATACAACAATATCAAATCCTAAAGAAACAAGGGAAATTCTTCAGGGTGACACGCTCCTCTGTTTCGGAAAAATGGAAAACATGGAGACCCTTATAGTGAAAGCCCGCAGAAGAAGAAGGAGATCAAAGGGAATGAATGATGGGATCTAGTATTGATTTTACAATAGGCAATACAAAAATAGGTTATGGTGAATCAAAGGAGATCAACCTGTTCATCGGCAAACAATATGATTTTACTGAGATACAGATGCCTGTTAAGGTCGTTCGCGGCAAAAAAGACGGTCCTCTGTTATTTATAAGCGCTGCGATTCACGGCGATGAAGTAAATGGTGTTGAAATCATAAAACGTCTGTTAAGGCACAAATCATTAAACCGGATCAGCGGCACCCTCATATGTGTCCCGATTGTAAATGTCTTCGGTTTTAATAATCTTGACCGGTATCTTCCTGACAGAAGGGATTTGAACAGATGTTTTCCCGGTTCGCCAACAGGGTCACTGGGTTCCCGGCTGGCCCATCTTTTTTTAACTGAGATTGTGGACAAGTGTACTCATGGGATAGATTTGCATACAGGTTCAAGACACCGGAAGAATTTACCGCAGATCAGGGCCAGTCTAAAGGTCAGGGGTACAAGAAAGCTTGCTCATGAATTTGACGTCCCTGTTATTCTGGATACTGATGTCATAGACGGTTCTCTGCGGAAGGCCGCCTTTGAAAGAAAGATACCTTTTCTGGTCTTTGAAGGCGGGGAGCCCCTCCGCTATGATACAGTTGCAATTCGCAGCGGGGTCGCAGGTATTTTATCTGTTATGCGAGCGATCGGCATGATTAAACGTCCGGTCAGGAAAACCAAAAAGGTCAAGTCATTTACCGCAAAAGGGAGATACTGGGTCAGAGCGCCCCACGGCGGTATTTTTATTAACAAAAGAAAGCTGGGAAGCATTATAAAAAAGAATGATCTCCTCGGAATCATATCAGATCCGCTGGATAATGATAATTTTGAAATACGAGCCACAAAAAAAGGCATTATAATATGTAACTCCCAGCTGCCCCTTGTAAACAGGGGGGACGCCTTAATTCATGTAGCAACTTTTGAGCGTATAAAACCTCTTGTCAGGAGCATGGAGCAGTTTGATGACAGGTTTGACTATGATGATGAAGGATGACCGGATGGCATGCTTATTCATATAACTACTGTTCAATGATTTTTCTCTGCAATGTCCTTAACCCTATACCAAGCTTTTTTGCAGCTTTCGTCTTATTGCCACCCGACTTTTCAAGTGCCAGATTAATAGCTTCTCTCTCAATTTCCTTTAATGTATAATCCTGCGGGATCTGGAGGAAGTCCATGTCCTTGGGTGTGGTTAATAAAAGAAAAGAGGGTAAATACTTTGCTTCAATAATATCTTTTTCAGCAAGAGCCATTGCAGATTCAATAGCATTTTCCAATTCCCTTACATTACCAGGCCACTGATAATTCAGAAGTATCTGCATTGCCTCATTTGTAATGCCTTTTATCTGGTATTCTTTTTCCTCATTGAATGTATGAATAAACCCACTTGTGAGCAAAGGGATATCGTCCTTTCTCTGTCTGAGATTAGGCAGATCAATATGAACAACATTTAATCTGTAATAAAGATCTTCCCTGAACTTTTTCTCCTCAATTAGTTTCTTAAGATCCTGATGAGTTGCAGCTATAAGTCTTACATTAACCTTGATTGTCTCATTACCGCCTACTCTTTCAAATTCTTTTTCCTGGATGACCCGAAGCAGTTTAATCTGGGTACTCATCGACATGTCCCCAATTTCATCCAGAAAGATCGTACCGCTATCAGCAAGTTCAAACCTTCCAATTCGTTTTGAAATTGCGCCTGTAAATGCACCTTTTTCATGCCCGAACAGTTCTGATTCCAGTATGCCCTCACTAAAGGCTGCACAGCTCACCTTAACAAATGGTTTTGTTGATCTGGGGCTATTGTAATGAATGGCATTGGCGATCATTTCCTTCCCGGTCCCGGTTTCACCTGTAAGCAGGATGTTGACATTTTTTGGTGATATGGAACCCACAATGTTAAGAATATGCTGCATGGCCTTGCTTCTGCCCACTATCTTCCCAGCATCAAACTGCTCCCTGACTTTTTTTTCCAGTTCCAGCTTTTCAAAAAACAGGCTTTGTTTTTCAATAGCCTTTTCTATAACAGCCAGTATCAATCGGCCATTAACAGGGAATTCATAAAAATCATATGCCCCCTCTCTCATGGCTTCTATTGCCTTTGAAAGAGTTGCTGTTTCAGAAAGAAAAATCAGCTCTACATGTGGCCTTAATTTTTGTGATTTCTTCAATAATGCCATCCCCCTGATCTTTGGATGGTCATAATCCACGATCATGATATTGACAGGATATTTTCTTAAGATCTCATATGATTCTCTTGCACTTGAGCCATGAATAACAGATGCTCCCTTTCTTTTCAGATATGCAATCAGCCGTTCCCATTCTCTCACGGTCTTATCACATACCACCATGATCGTAATATTTAATTTATCTCTCTTGTTCTTATTCTCCATTTTGTGCTCTCCACTACTAACATCCTGCTATCACGTCAAGTTGGCCAACTTAGGCGACAATAATATATTAACTACGTCAATATGACGTACTTAGTATAGAAAAAATAGAAAGAAAAAAGAAGTGCTTCTGGACTTATACGTAACACGTTGAATAATCAATTGATTTTATGTTGTCTGCATCTGGCATGATCTTTGATAATGAGTACCAGGTATAGATCAAGCGTGTAGATATGAGGCATATACGATTAAAAATATATGATTATAAAATATATCTGTTTTACTGATAAAAAAAATTGACCTGAATTAGTTTTTCTGATATATAATGTTTCAGAACATTTATGATATCACAATTGCAAATGGAAAGGAGCCCTGTATGATTCTCTGGAATCACAAAGATTAATTTAAATATACGACGCAGTTAAAAAATAAATAACAGGTAGTATA
>CAMYJP010000242.1 GCA_947258675.1 uncultured Desulfobulbaceae bacterium
CTTAATTCAATTCATATCATCATTTTTAGGGGGTAAAGGAATTTTCAAGAGATTAATCCCTTCATTTTTCAATAATGTTTCTTCTTCTTCGGTGGCAAAACCTCGAATATTCCGAGGTTCTTCAACCCCAAAATGAATCTTCAGTGACTCTTCAGTAAATTTGGTACCAACATCCTCAAAATTCTTTTCCACATATTTCTGAATAACCTGAAGTGCCTTTTCAGCCATTTCCGGGGAGACTTCCTTTTCATTCAGTCTACTCGGTAAATCTTCAGAAGACTCAAAATTAGACTGGATTCGAATTGGCGACAATATTTTCTTAACCTTATTACCTCCACATTCAGGACATACGATTAATTCGCCACACTGCTGGTTACTATAATCCTCATGACTTTGAAACCAGCCTTCAAAAATCACCCCGCAATTACATGCTAAATCAAAAGCGATCATTAATTACCTCAGATGAGCCTTCAGATAATCAAATAAATTTATATAGCAGAACTTAAACAATCATTGCTGAAAAAATTATAATGCAGCCAATAAATTCTTCATTTTTTGACAATGAGACCCGGCCCAGTATATTTTATCACACTTTCTACAAATTTGAAAAGAATCATAGTACATTCTCGTTAACGGCTCAAGGCGATGCAAAACAGTTTCTTTCGCAATAGGAAAAAGTTTTTCATTACACACCATACATCTGCTGAAAGGTTTGAAATCGTTTTTAAGTCCAAATAGCCGAATGACTTCCTCAAACTGTTTTTTTGGCTCTATCTCCTTGATTAAATGTCCATACTGCACAATTTTTCGTTTTAGCAGATTGCGATCACGAGTAAGCAGAATTCTCTTCTCTTTTGCTGATAACCTGGCGATCATTACGTCTTGATATTCATTCCGGTAGGCAGTATCAAATCCTGCCATCCGTAATAGAGTCGCAAGTTTACCAGCATTTACATCAACAATAAAACGAATTGAATCAAGTGGGACCGGACGCAATATGGAAGCAGTAAAGAGATCAAACACCGGGATTATAGGCCAAACCTCTACTGAATCACCATCCTGAACGATATAATCAAACCCCTTTTCATTTTTATTGATAACCAATCGCTTAATTTCCGGATGAGGTACACCAAGACACTCAACAACATCTTTAATTGATGCCTTTCGCCTAAGACAATATTTTACCTCTCCACTCTCAGACAAATCTGTCTTCACTAACTCTCGAAGAGTATCATAAAAAAAAAGTCTAATCTCGGCCATTTGATGATCTCATTATTCCAAAAGGCTCACAACTTCCGTAAATCGCTTAAGGTTTTTACTCCTTTTCAAGGCCCGCATTTCTTCTACTAAACTGGAGTCATTGATATAATTGACAACTTCCTTGAGCTTTCTTAATACTTGGTCGTCTCCGCAAAAAATTTTCTGATACCGATTCAAGAGTTGCAGCAAATACCACTGCAACTGCTCCACTCGGTTCAGGCGGCTATCCATAGGTGGTACCTTGCCGCGTATACGTTCAAAAAGTAAGGGATCAGCTATCGCACCCCGGCCAAGCATGAGACCTGCTGCACCAGTAAGTTCAATTATCTTATTAGCATCAGTCACGCTACAGATATCACCGTTGGCTATTACAGGCAAAGGTGTTTTGTTAACGACTTCAGCGGTGATGAGATGGTTCGCAAAACCTGCAAACTTTTGAACTACGGTTCTTGGATGAAGAATTAAAAAATCTACGCCTATATCGTCTAATAGCCTAAGTAATGTAAAAATCTGCCTGGGATCATCATAACCTGCTCTAAGTTTTATTGAAAAACTTCCATGTACTACGCTTCTTAGGGCTTTTAACAAAGGGACAATACTCTTTGGATCTTTCAGCAAAGCTCCACCAGCAGAAAGGCCCGTCATGCGACCATATGGGCAACCCATGTTGATATTTATATGTTTGACCCCAACATCTTGAACTGCTAAAGCTGCTGCTACTAGCGCTTCTATATTCCGGCCAATCAATTGGGCGACAAGCGGAACTTCTCCTGCATGTTTAGCCAATTCTTTAAAATCCGTATCTGAAAGTTTTAGCCAATTATTTAAAATCCGTATCTGAAAGAGCTTTGTTAGAACCTGGACGTACCCGCAAAAACTCTGTAAATACCACATCCGGTTTTACCCATTCTATGAACAGGGATCGTAACGCTCTATTTGTTAAACCCTGCATGGGGGCAAGCATTAACGGTTTTCGGTCTAAATTCCAAGGGAGTTTTTCCATAAAGATTGCCTCTGAAAAACGATGCACTCATTATAAATATATTGAGATAAACTTCAGTGAGATAGGTGCCGAAGACAAAATACAAAGACACTGCTCATGCAATACCATTATGTTTGAGATCTTTCACAGATCATCTTTTTAACAGCTACACTATAACATGAAAGTTGAGGAGAGCCATGGAAGCTACTTATAAGGAGCGAAGAAAAAATAAGCGTATTCCTGCAAAATTTAAGCTTACTTATATTCATGAGGGTGATTATCTCATATCTTTTACTAAGGATATCTCCGTGGGCGGAATGTTCATCTATACAGAGAACCCTCCCCCGGTGGGGGACTGCCCTGAATTGTTCTTCTCAATTGGTGAACTCCGTAATATTAAAATCAAGACTCGAGTTGTCTGGGTCAACAAGGCGCCATCACCAAAGGATACAGGGGTTGCTGTTGAATTCCTCGACCTGAACGAGTCCATGAAAGAGGCCATACTAAAGTATGTGAACCGAATTGCTGTGCTGGAAGATGAGATTATTGGTTAGGTTCTTCTGCTTATTTCTCAATGAACTTTTAAAGACCAAGAGGAGCTAATAGTTCCTTTTCTGCTTTTTTTCTTATGGCATCAGGCGTTTCAGTATCTATCTTATTCTCAAGATTCTCCAGCTTTTGTGCCAAAACAAGGTTTCTGCTCCGGCATTCATCCCTGGCCTTTCTTATTACCTCCCAGTCCTCCTGTTCCATAAATAGTTGAAAAGCTTTTCCTAATTCTGGGAAAAGCACTTTACGAAGACCATCCAGAAATGTAACATAAAAACCCAATGAGGCACCTTTTTGTTCTGCCAAGATATAACTGAGCATGCCATTGGGATGGGTGTCCGCCAATATGTCCTTAAGAGCCCTGGCAAGAAATTCAATTGGAGATTGAGCAAATGTTACGAGAATATTTTTATACATTTCACTATCAAGAGTCGTCTCCTGCAATTCACCTATTTCGTGATAAACAAAAGTCATCAGCTCATGATCAACTATAGTATCTAATTTTTCAATCAAACGATCTCTGTCAAATTTATCTTCATGATCGAGAAGGTCATAATGCCCAAGAGCGTATTTAAGCGCGCCTCTACCCAAAGGTCTTATGTCGGTAATCTGATCCCAGAAAAAACAACGCAGAGGCTCCCGGCGGATATAAATATTTCCATCCTGCAACATCGCAAAAGGAGCTGCCAACTCCCTGGTTAATTCACGACCGAGAATTATAGTTCTGCATCCTTCTATGACTGTATCATCCAATGTTTCTGCCAGAAAAAAAATAGGCTTCATGGATCGACCATAACCTGCTCCGTACACCAACCCAGCTTTGCCAAGATGAGCATTAATCGGTTCCAGCGAAAATGGATCAAAGCATTCATAATCCATTGAAAGCTCAGAAAAAGACTTGTTTTCCAAGGATTGCCAGTACTTTTCCTTTTCAGCTATCCAGTTGAGCAATTCAGCCCTGTCAGGCTCATCCCATGGATTTAACTTCTTTTCCCATTTATAAAAGTTTCTCAGGCGTAAAAAAAGGGTGCAGATTGAATACAAGCTGCTCCCCTTTGCATCTGATATATCACAGTTGCGTTGAATAGCCTGGCAAAAAGAATTGAAAGACATGTCTTATGTTCGGATCCCTCTCATATTTCAATAAATTTCTTTTTTTTAAAAAAATCAAAGAACTACCCCGCAGCAGATAAGCATGAGACATCGAGCTACGGGGTAGTAGAACCCTAAGAGAGAATAAACAGTTAAAAGTGGCTACCTAAAAAATCCGAATCCCCTTTACGATTGAGCCTGAAGTCTGTGGTGTCTGGAGTATAAACAATCAGCTTGTTATTTACACCTTTTTCCACGTTAGTCCAAGGCCACCGGGAATACCAAATCCCGAGCTTTTCACCCTCTCCACCCACAATGTATGAACCATATTCAGTGTAAATAAAATCGGCGTTGCTATTGGACTTTATCTGGTCAATCCAGTTATAAAGGTGTTCATTTGTCAGATTTACTTCTTTCCATAAACCCACGTCAAGTTCATAATTACGGTGGACACCAAGGATTACATCGGGTTCAAAGGTCGGTCCATAATAATAGTATCGATAATCCGAAAGAACCTGCGCTGATTCGAAAGTGTTTGTTAGTTCGGAATCCCGAACAAACTGCGCGTAATTTCTTGCACATCCTGAAAGAACAAACTGCACTATCAGAATGATCATAATGGTGAGCAATATTTTTCCCAAGTTCCGATTAGGTATAAATTTAGTTTCCATCGTTTTCCCCTCCTATTTTTATTTCTTTGAAACAAGATGACTTTATTTGAAAACCAACCAGAATGGTTATTTACTTCTCTCTCCGCACTGATTTTCTCAATGAAAACATTTACATTATTCCTGCAGGCCTCATAGTCTGTCCTTACATATAAAAGATAACCACTCACTGTTGAGAGTCCATAGTGTTCAGCAAATTTTCTATACGTAACATCAAACTAACTGCTCTAACTTCTTATGGGCATAATCAATCTTTAAGTCCTTTTCTTTGAACGCTGGTGAAGATCAAAAAATATATGAAAGTGCATTCAAATTTCGATATTATCGTTAGTTCTACTTCTTCCGCTTGACAGAGTATTATATCTGCAGTAATCCCTATCAATACCTCTGCAGGTGAACACTGATGATGCATTAGACTTATGTCTTCATTGTTTTGTTTATTACCTAAAATATTCATACCTATCTCGGTTAACGATTCAGTATGCTGGACAAATTCCTAACAAAGCTTCTCGACCGAATTGGCCCTGGAGAAGGGTTAGTTCTGGTTGCGATGTCCGTATTTGTCGGTGCAAGTACCGGGCTTGCCGCTGTTTTCTTTATTCGACTGATAGCTTTTATCCACACGATTTCTTATGCAGGTCTGGGATCATCTTTTCCGGAATTCGGTCGACTTTGGTTTGTAATTATACCTGTTCTCGGCGCCCTTGCAGGAGGTCCTATCATCGCTTATTTTGCTAAAGAGGCCAAGGGACACGGTGTACCTGAAGTTATGAAGGCTCTTATGTTGCATGGTGGACGAATCAGGCCGCGAGTGGCTATTGCTAAAATTATTGCCTCCGCTCTCTGTATTGGCACCGGTGGTTCTGCAGGCCGGGAAGGTCCTATTGTCCAGGTTGGTTCCACCCTGGGATCCTCTGTCGGCCAATGGCTCTGTCTGTCTGATGATCGAATTAAAAACCTGGTTGCCTGTGGCGCTGCTGCTGGTATTGCAGCCACCTTCAACGCCCCAATTGCAGGAGTTGTTTTTGCAATAGAAGTTCTTATGAGTGAACTCCAAGTTGTACTTTTCGGTAATGTCATAATATCAGCTGTTTCCGCCTCCATTGTCAGCCGGGTATTTCTTGGTGCTCGTCCTGCTTTTGAAGTCCCCACTTATACACTGCAGTCCTCCTGGGAAATTCTGCTCTACGTGCTACTGGGCCTTTTGGCTGCCCTTGTTGGTATAATGTTTATAAAAGTTCTTGATTTTTTTGAAAATCTCTTTGACCGCTGGAGATTTCCAACAACCCTTAAACCGGCAGTAGGCGCCCTGCTGCTTGGCTGTCTTGCCTTTACTTACCCGCACTTGTCCGGGATGGTATCTGTATATCCTGAAGATTCGAGGCTTGGCATGCCTCTGATCGAAAATATTCCGCATGTTTTTGGATCCGGATTCCGGTTTCTTGATCAAGTATTACAAGGTGAAGCATCCTTCTGGCTACTTTTCATGTTGATTTTCCTGAAGCCTTTGGCAACT
>CAMYJP010000243.1 GCA_947258675.1 uncultured Desulfobulbaceae bacterium
ATATATAGCAGGTATCAACGGTTTTGACCTCTATCAAAATCAACTCCTTATTTAAAATACCCGGCAGTTTGTTATGAAAAATAAGGTCAAAGAGAAGAGCACCTTTATTATGTTCTTTTGAATACCCCATCCGCTTGCGGTGGGGTAAGCACGCGGAAGAGGGGTTTGGGGGGAATCTATGTGTCCCCCCAAGTAAGATTAGATCCTTTCCGCTTTGATACCCTGTCCGCTTGCGGCAGGGAGCTTCATTCTTTTGCAAGTTTGAGAATGCCCTGCTAGTTTATGGCCAAGATTAATTACTTTTCGATAGCAGTCCTTCCCACTCAAGCGTTTTAAACCAGTACTGCTGTCTATCGTTAAGCCATTTTTTGGTTTCACTTTTAGCAATCCAGGAATTTAGTAAATTGAGCAAAGCTTTGTCTTCCTTTCTTACTGCCATTCCAACAGGTACCGGATCAAGCACTTCGCTAATCGGTGTAAAAAGATGATCTGAATATTTAATTGCTTGAAAAGCTGCTAAGACTTCATTCACCACAGCAGCATGAGCTTTCCCATTGATAAGCGCTCTAATCATTTGGGACTCATCTTCATAACGTCGTATCCGAGCACTTGGGAAGAGCTTTTTGCAAATAGCCTCTGAAGTTGTTCCTGGCCTTACGAAGATAGTAACTCCAGACTGATTAAAATCGTCTAACTTTTTATAACTATATGATAATTTTTTATTTGCGACGATCGAATTGCCAGAATAATAATAAGGAATAGTAAAGTTAACCTTTTTTTTGCGGTTTTCCGTAATACTCATACCCGCGATAATAACATCAAACTTTTTTGAAATTAACGAAGGAATTATACCTGCCCACCTCGTTGGAAAAAATTCTACCTCAATCCCCATATCTGAGCCTAACTTCTTAGCGACATCTACCTCAAACCCAATTAGACTACCATCTTTATCCTTCATAGCCCACGGAACAAATGTATCCAAACCAACGCGGAGTGTCCTGTAATCCAAAATATCTTCTGGTTTTAAATGAGGCGTAATCTGTTGGGGATCCTTATGTGTTTCTTCTTCAGGTTTATTCGGTAGACGTTCTATCTTAACAAGTTCAAATTTTAATGGTTCCTCGTTGTCAGCTACAAGCTCAATCCATCGTCTTTCAGTCTCATAACCCTCTGCTGCTACTTCTACATGGTAGCTGCCCCGCTCCAGCTCCATCCCTTGAAAAAATTTTTCTTTTATGTTTAGAATCCTGATAAATGCTTCTTCAGGTTCCGTATTTACATAAAGTCCACCTTTTTCTGAACTCACCAGATTAAAATAAAAATCCCCTGTAAGAGAAGACACCTCAAATGGCGTCTGCCGGTCACCAGTATCTTTTTGAACACCTACCCTTACCTTGCGCATCATGCGAGCAATTTCAATTCCCGGCTCCTGCATGTAACGCAGCAGGTGCTTGGTGAACACACCGTTTCGGCCACGGCCTTCGTCGGCCACATCGCCGGGTGCGGTGGCGTAGGCAACAAATGAGCCTTTGGGGGCCTCCATGGGCGCCAGCCCCCGTTCGGGCGACCGGAACCGCCGCACATAGGGATTGTTACGGCAGGCATCCAGAAACACCATGTTCAGCGGGTTGCCGGCATCCTGCATCTTGCTCAACACCCGGTTGGCATTGACCGCTTCGTACTTGACGTCGCCTTCAGTCTCGATATTGGCCCTAATGGGAATCAGGTAATTGATGCCATTTACCTGTACACCGTGACCTGCGAAATAAAACAGCCCCACCCCTCCGTCTCTGAGCTTGCGGCCGAGAGTATTAATCGCCTGCTCGATCTCGCGTTGGGTGGCGTTCAGCAATTTGGTCACCTGGAAACCCAACCGACCAAGCAGCACCGCTATATCTTCGGCATCATTAGCCGGATTGCGCAATGGAGCGCTTACGTACTTGCTGTTGCCAATCACAAGAGCCTGCCGCCCCTCTTTTGTTTCATTTAAGGGTTTAACTCCACGCTCAGATGATATGATTCCCAATTTCGATTTCGTCTGATGATCCAGTATGCCGGTTATCGGTAAACCGGCATCTCTCTGATACTGCTCGATCGCATTTCGTGTTGACTCGCCCCACAACCCATCGAGAGCCCCTGGGTCATACCCCAGTGATTTTAGTGCTTTCTGAACCTGGTAGACTTCAGAGTCATATTGGGCGGCCGGTGATACAAATATGAAAATAAAGGACGTAACGAATAAAATCATCAGAGAGGCTGAGACTGACTTCATTGTCCTCTCCCCCTTCATATTGTGAGGTACATTACAGCTAACTTGCCAATATCTTAACTTACTGAAAATGTTAGATTTCAAATGGATATCATAAAATTTTAGGTAATGTCAAACGCTAGGATAGATAGCAGTTAGCAGTGATTTACATAACATAAACCCAACCCGGACAAGCCGGAATTGAATATTGAATATTGACGATTGAATATTTGTGGTATCGCTTCGCTCTGTCTTTTCTATTTAAATCGATGGCATTCCTAAAATATTCAATCTGGCTATGGCATAAATCATGTGCAAACATGATGTGATTTCAATAAATAGGTACTAACACACACCACGTTTTTTGTGACCTCCCTGCTGACCGCCTTAATAAAGGCTTAGCTATCTTATTTGCGTTTTTTGCGAGTCCAAATAAATGTTGCTAACAGTGAAGCTGCCACTCCCTGAAAGAAGGTCTTTAGCCAATCTAAAAAAGTTGATCGTGGATCTGGCATAAAGATAACATCTTTCTTTGATGTCTCGCCTTTCTCAAGGAGGCTTTGCCTTGCCTCCTCTTGGGCAATTAGAAGACTGCGTGCTTTTTGAACAGCTTTTGACGCATCATTTAGTCTCACCGATAGTAGTTCAACCTCGGTTTGGACTTCGACTTTTTGTGTTAGTATCAACCCTGATTCGTCAGAGTAATCCAAGTCAAAGCGCCAGAAAATTAAAGCTAAGATGATAGTAATTATGGCAGAAATGAAATAAAGACACGTAAACATCCAGTTATGAAACCGTTTTCCCTCTTCCCCCTCATAAAGCTTCACCTGCACCACAAACCCAAACGTTAGGAAAGCAAATATCGCAATGGATAAAATCTTGTAAAAGGTCATCATTGAATTGTCTCCGTGTTGTGTGTTGCCTTTTAAGTAATTAAAATTTTTTTAAGCCAATTGGATTATTCTGGATTACCGTACCAATAAATTTCCAACCCTAAGTTAGGAAAAGGACGAGCTTTTTTACATAGTTTGCCAATATCTAATATTATAATTAATTACAGATAGTTATCTTATATCATAAAATCTTATGTGATGCTAAAAGCTGAGATTTATTGAGTCTAACTGTTGTTAATCTTGCTGTTTCTTCCGTAAGGACAGACATAAAGGCACATGCCACAGACCCCAAGCGCAGATGTCTTTTCCATCTTGCTCAGATATTTGTCGCACTTGTGGGCATTATATCGAATTTCCCGTGGGTCCTCTTCCCTAAATGGCTCACCTGTAAACGCCTTCACCGGGCAAATGTCAACGCATTCGTGACAATCTCCGCAGCCGTCTTTCATCGGTTTCTTGGTGGACTTCAAAGATGCATCGGTAAGGACGCTACCCCATCTCACTCTTGGACCCACACTCGGAGTCACCAAAAGACAGCATTTGCCAATCCAACCAAGCCCTGCAAAACGTGCGCCCATTTTATGGGAAAAAATACCATAAAGCTCTTCGTTGTAAATAATCTCTTGAGTTGCTGGTATCGGCAGTGAACGGTTGCCTTCCTTTTGAATAATACTGCTTAACCGTGAAGCGATATGATCGAGGCGCTGATTGATGATGGCATAGGCGTGATGGTTGTAATTTAGTGCAACATTACTTGAGAATCGATTCGGTTGTTGATTCACAATGTCATTAGGTAAAGCGATTCCGAATGAAATGGATCGAGGAAACTGTGCAGTTACTTTTTCCCAATGTTTTTCGATGACCTCTTGAGCCGGTGATAAATTTGCAATACCGAAAAAATCTGCTCCCAATTCTTC
>CAMYJP010000244.1 GCA_947258675.1 uncultured Desulfobulbaceae bacterium
TTAAGGATGGTGATCTTCCTACAGAGGACTTTCACCTCATTAGTTCATGCCCATGCTGGGCGTACACAAACGCATAGAGACCGACATATTTTGTCACTGCGTTCCAAAATATCCGGCTCATGCTAAACGTTATGCCCAATAGAGTAATCACATGAATTGGTTAATATCCGCAAATGGAAAGATGTATGACCATGCCAGTTCTTTTGCCCATTACGGGTCAATAGACTGGCGCCAAGGGAATGTAAAATATAATGTCGGCGACATTGTTTATATTTATTGTACCAACCCAATTCAAAGAGTTAGATATAAATGTAGAGTGTCTGAGCTAGATAAAGATTCATCCGAAATTAGAAACGATAAAGAGTACTGGCTTAACCAAGAAGAATATGAAAAAGCTTTGGAAGGAAAATTCTTCAACCTAGAACTTATTGATGAAGTAGACTCAGAAAAACTTTCCCTTCCTCTTCTTATGAAAAATGGTTTAAACGCAGCCTCTCAAGGCCCAGTCAAATTAATAGAAAATCTAGAAGCATATATTTCATCCGTTTTTGGAACGGCAAACGATGAAGATTTTCCTGAAACAGTAGAATCTTCTCCTGAAATATATGAGGGAATAAAAAAGCAGGTTTCTGTAAACAAATATGAAAGAAGTTCTATTGCGAGAGCAAAATGTATAGAGGCTCATGGTCGTGTGTGTGCAGTATGCTCATTTGACTTCGAAAAAGTTTATGGCCCAATGGGAAAAGACTTTATTCATGTACACCATATAGTTCCTATCCATACAATTGGTAAAAATTATAAAATTAACTATGTAAGTGACTTAATCCCTGTATGCCCTAATTGTCACGCAATGTTACACAGAGAAAATGATGGCAAGTATTTTTCTGTTGCTGAACTGAAATCGTTACTTAAAAGCAGGCATAAAAATGGATAACGAGACAGGGGGTCTCGTTATCCCACTGTTATGTGATTAAGTACCAACGGAGAATTGAGTATGGCCAGAAAGCCAATTATTGTTGGATCTAAAGAGTTCAAATTTCAAAAGGACGCTCTTGAATTCTTTAAAGATATGCTCAACTCTAATCGTGCTAATAAGGCTATTGAAGGCGAAGAGCATGACCTTCTGCTAGCGGTTCTTGAAAGACACCCAGAGGCACCACAAAAAATAGGTGTCGGTGTTGAAAGGTTTTATAAAGCCCCCACAGAAATGGGTACTAGTTGCTTTTGGATTGAAAGAACTGATGGCAGTAAAACTGATTTTTCCTACATCACAGCTGTAAAAGCTAAAGGAAAATCGCTTTATCAAGAGTTTTCTGAAGCATGTCGTAATACTGTAAGAGCTGATCTAATTAAAACTAAAGAAGTATTCTTCAACGAATATGCTGATGAAGACGGAAAGGTTGAGTGTGAAGTTTCTGGTGAAAAAATAGCCATATATGAAAGTCACTTAGATCATAAAAAACCTCTAACGTTTCAGGTTTTAGTCAATACATTCATTGCAGCAAACAACATAACAATCACCAAAGAGATGCTTAGTTCGTCCCAGGACAAACAGTTTGAAACAGAGTTCCTTGACCAAAACATAAAAGAGAGTTTCAAGAGCTACCATCATCAAATGGCTCAACTTAGGGTTATCAATCCAAAAGCAAATTTAAGTCTAGGCGGCTCAGAGAGAATCACTAAACGTAAACGGCCTGTCGAAATCGTGCCTCTGGAGATAATGTAAATGATATCCAAGCTTCAAATGGATGGGGTTGCTAGCTACAAAAGTACGGCAACCATTGAGACAGATAAGAAAGTAAATTTAGTGTATGGATTAAATGGCACTGGGAAAAGCACGATATCAAACTATTTATACGATAGAGATGGGAGTGAATTCGATAAATGTTCGGTTGATGTAGGGGCTGACGAAGACATCCTTGTTTACAACCAAAGATTCATTAAAGACCACTTCTATGAGGCTGACTGCCTCAAGGGAATTTTCAGCCTTTCGAAAGAAAACAAAGAGGTTGAGGAGAAGATCAAAGCAGCCGAAACAGAGTTAGATGGTTTGCTTGCTACTGAAGAATCTGAAAATGACGCGATAACCACAGAAAAACAACGCATAGATGATTTAAAAAATGGATCATGTGAAACCACTTGGGAAATAAGAAAAAAGTACACTGGTGGAGATAGGGTTCTAGAGTTTTGTTTAGACAACTTGAAAGGGAAAAAAGAAACGCTATTTGATTATTTGGCGGCCATATTAAAGCCGGAAATCAAACCAAGTGGAAATATAGAAACAATTAAAAAAGATGTTGAGGCAATAAATGGAGACTCTGCCCAATCATATGATCTACTTCAAACAGTGCAATTAGATTCTGAGGATATTGAATCGCATAACATCTATAGCGAAATTGTGGTGGGTAGCTCAGACAGCCCTATTTCTTCACTTATAGAAAAAC
Organism: uncultured Desulfobulbaceae bacterium; assembly: GCA_947258675.1. The sequence goes on from CAMYJP010000244.1 coordinate 2,445, forward strand.
TCAACAACTCCGATTGGGTTAGACGAGGGCTTAACTATATAGGTGAAGTTGGAGTCGGCGAATCGTTAGAATGTCCGTTTTGCCAAGAGAAAACTATAACCAACGATCTTTCACTGGAAATATCCAACTATTTCGATGAATCTTTTAATGAGTCAATTGCTCTAATTTCAAATCATCTTTCGAAATACGAAAATGCAGCCAGCAACTTGCTGGCTCTGGATGTATACAAGGGCAACCCTTTTGCGAAGGATCGATTGTCAGAACTATCACAAAAACACAGAACTTTAGAAAATAATATATATAGTAATCTAGAAGCCATGAAAAAGAAGGCTTCCACACCAAGTCTGTCGCTATTCCTAACAAACACTGCGACTTCACTGCAGGAATTTAATGAATTAATCACAGAAATTAACACTGATATTTCAACTCATAACATTCGACTTAATAACGTTGCTACAGAGATAGCCAAATTAAAGAGTGAGTTCTGGGATTTAATGAGATGGGATTATGATCAAACCATAACTCCATGGCTATTCGAAAAGGAAAAATCTGACAAGGCCCTTTCAGAGGCTAATTCTAGAAAAGATAAGATTACAGAAGATATCAAGGCAAAGCGAAATAATATTTCTTCACTTCAAAAATCAACAGTAAATATTGATGCCGCAATTGTTAGTATAAATAATGGATTGGTAAATCTAGGAATTACAGACTTCTCTATTGAGAAACATCATGACCCCCTTTATAAAATAGTCCGGACAGGAGCAGAGTATGCGGAATTTCTGTCTCTTAGCGAGGGAGAAAAGATGATTATTAGCTTTCTATATTTTTGCGAGCTTTGCAGAGGTAAAAAATCCGCAACAGAAACTAAGAAAAAGAGAATTGCTATTATTGACGACCCGATATCTAGCCTTTCCCATATCTTTGTATTCAATATCGGACAGATGCTAAAAACAGAATTCTTTCGATCAGACAGCTTTGACCAGGTTTTTGTGCTAACTCATAGCTTGTATTTTTTCTACGAATTAACAGATACGAATCATGAGAGAAGAAAAAATACTCAAAATTTATTCCGGCTATCGAAAAACGACCAAGGTAGTAGCATTTCGAATATGAAGTACGAAGAAATTCAAAATGACTACCACTCTTACTGGCTTGTAGTAACTGATCAAAGCCAGCCACCAGCACTAATCGCGAACTGCATGCGAAATATTATTGAATATTTTTTTAATTTCGTTCAAAAGGCTGACTTTAGCAATGTAATTCAGATGCCAGAGCTTCAAGATAATAGGCATCAAGCGTTCTGCCGATATATAAATCGAGAGTCTCATTCTCTTGGGCAAAATATATTTGATTATAAAGAATTCAACTATGATGATTTCCGAGATGGTCTAAGGTTGGTGTTTGAGGCTTCAGGCTATCCTGAACACTATAAGAAAATGACGCAGGTCTTTCAACTTGAGAAGACCGGCACATAAAACGGCGTTAGGCACACACTCAAACCCATTTTATTTTGGGGAATGACATGTCAGCAAAGACGGTTAATGAAGAGGCAGCTCAAACAGTATCCCCTCGCCAGTGGATCAGATTAGTTGTGGTGTATCTCCTA
>CAMYJP010000245.1 GCA_947258675.1 uncultured Desulfobulbaceae bacterium
CAGTGAAAGTTCACAAACGATTACTGTCTCGTCAGGAAATGATTATATGTCATCAAGCCAGGGTGTTTTAAGTTTTGATGTTGACGCCAGCGGCGTTGTTACAACTGATACAACTCCGCCGTCTCCGCCGTCGAACCTAAATGCTGCTGAAATAAGCGGACTTCAGATAAATCTTGATTGGGGTGCATCAAATGATCCGGAATCCGGGATCAGTAAATACAAAATATACAGGGACGGGATACAAATAGGACAATCCACAATAACTTCATTCTCAGACACCGGACTTAATGAAAGTACCATATATTCTTACGAGGTTTCTGCAGTTAATGGAAAAGGGCTGGAATCGGGGATGAGCGTGCCGTTTTCAGCTACTACACATGCAGATACAACTTTGCCTACAATAATTTCAGCTGGTTCAACAAGTGATCCCGGTAAGGTCATAGTGGTCTTTAGTGAACCGTTAGAGAAGATAAGTGCTGAAGAGATATCCAACTATTATATAGACAACGGCATCACAGTTATGGGAGCATCGCTTGGTTTAGATATAAAGACAGTTACCCTAACAACCTATTCTCATAGTAATGGAGTAACTTATAAATTAACAGTGAACAATGTCAGAGACCGTGCTGCAATTCCGAATACTATTGCTGTAGATACAGATACAACATATATGTTTTTAGTAATCCAGCCCTTTGATGCAGACGCAGAGGGATGGACTTACGATGATGATAAATTCAGGTTAACATCCAATCCCTCTTATGCTGATGGGCAGTGGGATGCAGCCGGTGGCAAGGAGGGGGGCGGTCTAACTGTTGACCTGGGACAGAATACAGGCGGCACTGATGCAACATCAGGAGGATGGGTTAACAACATAACAGTATCCGGGAGTAATTTGGAAATCACCTTTGACTACAGGTTAATGATGTTGGGTTCTATTGATTCAAGTGAGTATGTCGAAGTTCTTGTATCGGTAGACGGCAATCTTGTCGGGGTATCGTCAAATGATTATATTGTCCATCAGGCCGGCAATGGCGTGTCGCAGGACACCGGCTGGGTAACAGTAACAGTAACCGCCCTGAATGTTGGTGCAGGGACACATGAGGTTGCAGTAGGAGGATATCTAAGTCCGAAGAGCGGGAGTGATGAGAATATGCGTGTCTATTTTGATAATATCAGGATTAAAGCGGCTACTGTTTCATCTGATGCGATCCCGCCTTCCCCACCAAGAAATTTGCGTAAAGAATGAGAATATTAAGTTATGTTCAGGCATAATTACTGAATAAATTTTATTCATTTAAGCCTTTAACAAGCTATTTCTCAAAATCCTCACACAGTTGTAATAGTCCAAATAAAAATTGATGGTAATTAATAAACTCTTAATTGCATCAATAATCATACATAACGAGTATCTCTGATGTATGAACGATGAAGTTCTCTGCTGAATTATTCTATGTTTCATAGCATTTGCGTAATTAAGTCGTCATTGGTATATTTTTTGCTAATTATTGATAGTTTGAATGGATCGTATCCATAATCTATGGAATTGAGATAAATATTTTGATTAGATAACTCGAAAACAAATTTATGATACAGAAATAATTTAACCCTTTAAATATTATGTAACTATGAAACGGTGTAATTAAGATCACAGATGCATACCATTTTTTTATTTAAGCTAGATAATGATAATACCGATAAATGAGAAAGATTTCGTTTACTTATATGACTAAATTATTAAAATATATCGTCTTGTTTAATAGCTTTTTCTTAATTTTAACAGCACAATCTGCGGCTGACTCATATACTCCTGGACAATTAATCAGTTACTCAACAATTCACTCAATAGGAGTAGAATGGCATATTAACGGTGACAATGATCATGATGCTTTATGTTCAGTGCAATATAGAAAACAGGGATCAGTTACCTGGAAGCAAGCAATGAATCTGTTTCGCATTAATCAGGAAGGCTACAACATGCTTTCAGGAAGTATTTTCTTTCTTGATCCCGGAACTACCTATGAAGTTAAACTTGATTTATCTGATCCGGATGGAGGTATAGATACCCAGATCATTGACGTGATCACAAGGGAGGTACCTGGTGAACCTGTCAACGGTAGAACCTTCCATGTAGTGCCGGGACCAGGAGGCGGTGACGGCACTGTGAGCAATCCTTTCAAGGGCATTAGCTCTGCCCAATCAATAGCTCAGCCGGGTGATATATTCCTGCTTCATGCCGGAAATTATGGAGGGATAATAACATTCAACAAGGCTGGCACAGCAAATAATTACATTGTATGGAAGGCAGTTGACGATGGAGAAGTAATTCTTGATGGCATAACAGTTGCAGCAAGTTATGTCTGGCTGGAAGGGATAAAAAATGTCTCTACTGGCGATGGTTTAAAAACTTCAAATAATCCTCAAAATGTTGTTATACGTAAGAATACATTTCTTAATTGCCATTATTGTATTTATTTAAATGGTGGGGGTAAAAACTGGTATATTGTTGATAATGTAATTATTGGTGATAAATTCCCCTGTCTTGATCTTAATGACGAATGCGGTACTGATCATAAAGCGGGAGAGGGAATTGAACTGGCATATACCGGGGGACATGTGATTGCTTATAACAGTATTTCAAGAGTTGGTGATGGTCTTTCGTATCCAAATAGCAACGTAGATATCTATGGGAATGACATATTTGATTGTTCTGACGATGGTCTGGAGCTTGATCGCGGTGACCACAATATAAGAGTATGGGGAAACAGGATTCACAACACAGGGCATCATGGTGTAAGTTTTCAGCAGCGTGATGGAGGGCCATGGTATCTGTTTAGAAACCAAATTCTTGGGGCGAGAAATCCCTTTAAACTCAGGATTACCATGCCTTTTGTGATAATTCATAATACAATTGCGGACTATGGAATTATCCAGGAATATGGGTCAGAATTCCTAATAAATGGGTATATAAAGAATAATCTTTGGATTTCAACTACTGGAAAAAAGATATGGAGTACTAGTCGTAGTGAACCTATAGTTGATTGGATGAGTGATTTTGATTATGATGGTATGGATTGGGGCAATAACGCGGATGCACTTAAATGGGAGGGAATTGCATATACTAGTTTGACAGATTTTCAATCGGCAACAGGGCTGATGCCAAATTCTATTAAGGTTTCAAAAGATAATTGTTTTAATAATATGGATATTCCAGCTCCTGTTCCTGCAAATGACCCTCCAACTATTCCACCTCAGTTTAATACTTTAAAAGCAGGATGCGAAGCAATCGATTATGGAGTTATTCTGCCAAATATTAATGAAGGTTTAGATGGAGTTGCTTCTGAATTTAGTATTTATCAATACAGTGGAAGCGGACCTGATTTGGGTGCTTATGAATTTGGCCAGGGATTGCCTCAATACGGGCCTCGAGGCGAAATAACGCTACCTGACGAAACGGGTCCTGAGATACCTCAAAATTTAAGTGCAACAGTCCAAAGCAGCTCCCTGATCGATCTCACCTGGGTAGCATCCACTGATCCTGAATCAGGGATTAGTAAATACAACATTTACAGGGACGGCGCTTTTAACGGTCAATCCATGACAACGACTTTCTCGGACACCGGTCTGAATGAAGGTACGACATATACGTATGCCGTCTCTGCGGTAAACGGCTCAGGACTTGAATCTGAAAAAAGTTCTCAGGCTTCGGCTACTACCATGGCCGATACAACTCCTCCTGCAATAGCCTCTGTCAGTGTAGCCAGCAATGCCACCCATGTAACCGTGGTGTTCAGTGAGCCGGTAGAGGAGGCAGGCGCAGAAGACATTTCAAACTACAATATAGACAATGGCATTACAGTTTCCGGAGCATCCTTAGGTGCGGATATTAAGACCGTTACACTTACAACATCCTCACATAATGATGGGACGACCTATAGATTAACGGTAAATAACCTAAGGGACAGGGCCACAAGTCCAAATACAATAGCCCCGGATACACAGGAGTCGTATCAATATGTGTCAATGAT
>CAMYJP010000246.1 GCA_947258675.1 uncultured Desulfobulbaceae bacterium
TATGACGGCAAGGGTAATGTGAGGGCATTGCTTGATACTTCTGAGAATATGGAATTGGGGTCCATTTTTATATCTTATGGAAAATTCGGCGTCAAAAATTATGATGCGCAAGAAGATCAAAAAAGATTCTAATAGCAACATCTTCACGGTTTCATTTCTGTTTCTTCTCATGATGCTATTCAATCCTTTGCCTGCTATTGCCCAGACCGAAACTCTCTATTATTCCTATGACAATGCGCGGCAGATAAGAGAGGTAATCCACGGTGACGGAACTGAAGTTGATTATGTGTATGACAGTTCCGGCAATCGTGTCGCCAAAACAGTCACCTTTACACCTGTACCACCAAATAATTCGCCAACTGTTCCTTTGCAGCTTTCTCCGGAGGATGAAGTAGCGGGTAATGCTCTAAACCTAGAACTTTTGTGGACGGTCAGCAATGATCCTGAACCGGACGATGCGGTGTTTTATGATATCTATCTCAGTGAAGACCTGCAGCCGACCTTATATACAAGCGGCCTAAAAACTACAGGCTTTACAACATACAGGCTAAAACCCCTGACAACATATTACTGGAAACTTGTTGCACGTGACAATCATAATACCATTTCCGGCGAAAGCCCTACCTGGAGCTTCACCACCGGAGCTGATACAGATAAAGATGGGACAATAGATACGCTTGACAACTGTCCGGCATTGTATAATGAAGACCAGGCAGATACGGATGAGGACGGAATAGGGAATGCCTGCGACAACTGCCTGTCTGTTTCCAACCCAGACCAGCAAGACACCTATGGAGACGGAGTTGGCGATCTATGCAGAACTTTTCACTGCGTATCAAGCAGCGTGGAACTGCAGCAGGCGCTTACTGCCGCTGAGTCTAATAATAGTCCGGATACCATCAGGATCCAACAGGGAACATATTCTGTTTCAATGAACAACAATAATCCTTTTACACACACTTCCACGGAATTATACGGGATAATACTTGAAGGTGGTTATCTGAATAGCTGTACTCAGAGGGAATTAGACCCTGATAATACGATTCTGGATGGGGATGGGTTATACAGCATCCTTGAAATCATGATAGATCTGGATCCTGCCACTGAATCTCACCTGGAAGGAAAAGTAATGATTAACGGAATTACCATCCAAGATGGGACCGCAGGAGTATATATTTATCTTTATGAAAACAGTGAGATTCTCTTATCGGACAATATAGTAAAAGATATGCAGAGTAATTCAACTCACGGAGGGATATATATTGAAGGCAACGGCATCGAAGCCGTTGTATTAACAAATAACATAATTACCAATAATCTGTCAGCTGTCTCAGACAGCCAATTGTATATTTTTAATTTGAGTGAAATTACATTAATTGATAATGAAATTTCTGGAAATACAGCTAAACAGCAGGCTGGCGTGTCGGTTATTGGAAACTGGGGGAATATTGCACTTACCAACAACACAATAATCAATAACTCTTCCAGCTATAGCTCTGGAGATGCTGGAATAGAAATTTCCACTGATAGTGGAGATATCACTTTTACAAACAATACCGTATCAGGGAATTCTGCTTCTGGGTCTAATGGTGAATTAGGGTATATAGATACTAACGGCGGCAGCATTACATTCACGAACAATACCATGTCCGGTAATATTTTGGGGCGTGACATGCTTAGCATGTGGACCGGTACACGGAATATCATTATGACGGACAACATTATAACGAACAATACTGCTGGTTCTTCTGGATTTGATGTTTTGACTACAGATGGAGAAATAATATTTGAAAATAATATGATTGCCAATAATTCTGCTGACCATATTGCGGGAATACGCCTCTATTCTGAAAGCAGTGGGCTTGAAATTATTAATAACACAATTATGAAAAACTCATCGATCGGTTATTACGGAGGTATCCTGTTGGTATGTAATGAAAACACTGTTCTTATAAACAATACTATAGTAGAAAACAGTGCCGAAAATTATGGAGGAATGGCTATATTTACTTATTATGAAGGAGATCTGACACTTACCAATAACACCATAGCTGGAAATACTGCGACGAATGATGGCGGTGGGCTATATATTTATGCCTCTTCACCTCTTCATAACAATTATCTGTATAACAATATTATCTGGGGAAATACTGCGACCGGCTTTGATGATATACTCACCAACTCTAATGCAATTATGCATGTATACAATAATGATTTTGATCCGGCAAAAACCAGTCTTGGGGATCATGCAAATGAGGGTAATAATATAAATATTGACCCTTGGTTTGTTGGCCCTGCAACTAGCGATTATCATCTGTCTGATGGCTCACCGTGCATAGACTCTGGAAACAACTCAGCCCCTTCTTTACCTGATATGGACTTTGAGGGAGACCAGAGGATTCTTGGTGTGAGAGCAGATATTGGGGCGGATGAATATTTTGTTGCTGGGCAAACTTATTCCATTAGCGGTCAGATTTGGTTTGAAGGCTCCGGCCTTGGGGGTATTGTTGTTAATTTATCAGGTTCCTCCACGGCCGCAAGATCTACGGATGATAACGGAAATTATGAGTTCACCTGGGTATCCGACGGCAGTTATACAATCACACCATCAAATCCATTCTATATTTTTTCTCCTGCCGATAGAGTAGCAACAGTGAGCGGCTCCAGCATTTCAGGTAAGGATTTTACTACCACTGCAATAGACACGGATGGCGACAATATTCCTGATTTCAGTGATAATTGTCTCGATGTCCCGAATCCATTACAAATAGATCTTGATGGTGATGGTCTCGGCAGAGTTTGCGATCCTGATGAACCAAATCCAAATTATGATAATTCGTTTAGTGCGCCGCATAACCAGACAAATGACATAACTTGTGTTGATTGTCATACTCAGCCATTTCCTGGAACAAAATATTCCATAGAATACAAACAGGCAATTCAAGATAGCTGTCTTACAACCTGCCACGATGCATACGAAGTGAAGCCTCATGCGGGAGCTTCATTTGTTCCACCAAGCGGTGCGTGGGAACAATATTGTACCGACTGCCACGAACCGCATTTACAGATGCAATTATCACATATTATAACCAATCCAGATGATCTCTTTCTTGCAACAGGGTTAATAGGATCCGCTTCATCATTCAGGATTAATGAACTTGCAAGAACAACGACCTTTGGCTATACCGATCTAAGCGCAGATTCAGGTTGGGGCAATCCAACGACATGGAATAAGAAAAACAATAATCAGACATACAATAACGGACTGATCTTCATAAGGGATACTTCTGTCCCAAAGGAGAGTTACGAAGTGGAGGCGGCCGACGGATCGACCATCACTGTTAAAGGCTTTATGGATCCGGCAACCGCTGGTGATACGTTCGGGCTCATTTATGGCCAGTTAATAAAACCAAACATCAATGGAAGAGATGTTAAGTTTTTTGATCCAAAGATTGCCGTGTTTGGCTTTACTAACGGTGACGGATCAGGAATTTGTCAGGTGTGTCATACAGACACGATATATTTCCAAGATGATGGGAGTTTGCAAGATCACCCATCACCAACCTATGAACCTTGTAATGACTGTCATAAACCAAAGGACGGATTCCAAGGAATAAATCCATAAAGTTTGCAGATTCTATCCATTTTGACTGCACTATGAACGAGATTTGTTCAAGATTGCCAACCTAAATAGATCAATTTTGATTGCCTTATTTACTGTGACCAAAATTGTGTCCATTTGGCGTGAAAAGCAATGATTTTGAATGAAAATGAGTGATATCCAGACTTTTTGAAAAAGCTCAGGAAAAGCTATTAATTTCATAATGTTAATTCACAAAGTGACACTGTTAATAATTTGTTATCATTGAACAAATTAGAAGTTCGAGTCCCGTAGGGGTCACCACTTAGAGAGAAAATGGTTACATGGTTTTAAAAAATCTTATTTTCTTGCCAATAAAAACAATTTCTACCCCTATTT
>CAMYJP010000247.1 GCA_947258675.1 uncultured Desulfobulbaceae bacterium
TCATGTGTTTTACCTTGGTGGTGGCAGGTATAACACAGGTTACAGCCGGGTGGGAGACAACATACTTTAGAAAGTATTGACCCCAACTTTTGCAATCAAAATCCCGCGCCCATGGGGGTAACGGCTTTCCTTCAACCTGGTGGAACAGACCGCCTCGCTGGTAGGGACGGTTTACGATAACGGCGATTCTCTTCTCCTGAGCAATTGATAATAAGGGGGATTCAACAACGCGGTTACCAATGTTGTAGGTCAGCTGCACAAAATCAAAATCGTGTTTTTGTAATATATCTCTCAGCTGGTTATGGAACCGGCCATGTGAGGTTGTAATTCCGATATAACGAATCATCCCATCAGCCTTCATTTGCTTCAGGGTTTCAAGGTGGGTCTCCCAGTCGACCAGGTTATGAATCTGCATCAGATCAAAGCGTTTAATGCCCCATAACCGCCGGGAATTCTCCATCTGCGCAATGCCTGCTTCTTTACCATCAATCCAGACCTTTGTGGCTGAAAACAAATTCTTTTCGCCTCTTACCTTTGGCAGCAACCGTCCTGATGAATCGATCATACCACCCCCCATATCAAAAAATGTCTGGGTGACCTCTTTCAATCTTTCGAGCAATTCAGCATTGCCTTTTGCATTAAACGTACGTGAGGTTCCCATGCCTATTACCGGAAGCTTTTCGCCTGATTTTGGGATCGCCTTTTGTATTTGCCCAGATTCAGCAAACACATCACCAGGTAAAACAAACCCTGCCGCCATAACTCCCGCCAGCCCCAGTACTTCGCGTCGATTAATATTTGCTGCTTTTCTCATTTTTTTTCACCTCATTACAGTTTATTGATCACTATTTAAATAACCAAGATCAGCACTATCTTGTATTCTGTAAAAGAGCTATTCTTTTTCGGCAATCCTTGCCTGCTGACGGCCCAGACCAAAAGCAATCGAGGCCCAGATCAGTGCAAGTGGCGCTGCAATCAATGCTATTCCGGAGAGGCTCATGCCAATACTTCGCATACCTGCATATACCCAGGCGCTTAATGCGTCGCCGGTTCGATAAACAAACGTATCAATAAAGTTCTTTGCTTTGTACTTCTCTCCCCGGTTCAAGACAACGTAGAGCATTTCTCGTGCGGGTCGCATAACTGCATAGTTGCCTGCGCGCCTAACTACTTGCACAATAAGCAAGACCGATAACACCGGTGTGATACCGAGAATTGTGAATCCAACCGCAAGCAAGACTGGAATAATTGCTAATACAGCCGCCAACCCAAACCATTTTATTAATCGACCGGTGAGGAAGACCTGCAACACCAATGTCAGCGCGTTCACCGTCAGATCAATTGTCGCAAAGACAGCTGTTCGTTTTCCTGAATCGACAAAAGCATCACGAATGATCTGCGCTTGCATTAAATATAGAAAAGTAGCAAGAGTTGTAAACAACAACATCAAAAGGCAAATACCCAACAAATAGGGTGAGCGAATAACCATAGCTATACCTGCCCAGATACCACCACTGATCAGCTTTTCTTTCTGTTTCGTCGACGGGTCATCCTTACTAATCATATTCGATTCCGACCAAACCGATAGTTTGGCAATACATATAATTGCCCAGGCCAGAAATAAGGCTGACACCAGTAATAAATTTCTCGCGCCAAGAGGGTTCACCAATATAGCGGTTAAAGCCGGACCGGTCAGTGCGCCAACAGTTCCGCCGGCAGCAATAAATCCGAACAGGCGACGAGCCTGCTCGTTGCTGTAAAGGTCCGCCATGAAACTCCAGAAAACAGATACCACGAAAAGGTTAAAGACACTGACCCAGATAAAAAATGTTCTTGCTACATATGCAGGTGTCACCTGCCCACCCATAAGGCCATAAAACAGCAATAGCATTAGAATGAAAAAGAGATAGATATAAGGCAGAAACTGTCGGCGCGGGAAACGCGAGCTGACCCAGCCAAACAGAGGAATTGCGACTGTCATAGCCAAAAGCGTTCCGGTAAACAGCCATTGTAGATTTTCGACACCACCAAGTATGCCCATTTCGTCTCGCATAGGACGGATGATGTAATAGCTGCACAACAGTGAAAAGAAATAGCTGAACGACCATAAAAGTGCTCTACCCTCTCCGGGTTTGACCTGTACGGTCTTGAATACTGTGGAACGAACGCTGGAATTGATTCGATTCATGCCCGGTCTCTTGTTTGAAACAGGTTAATAAAAGGAGATGAAGAGATTACATGTCACGAAGTAAAAACTTGAATCGGCTGTCCTGTTTTTTGGGATTATTAATCATTAGTTTTTTAAATGCCTGAAATAGTTTGCCCATGATTTATGATGATGGCCGAACCCATTTTTCCATTGGTTCAGGCTGTGCAATTTTTGAATGGTATAGTCAATAAACACATTAATCGCATTAATCACAGACTCCTCCTGCAAGGTCTGAAATTAACAGTGACAGGCCGGCAACGACATTCGCCATTTTATCATACACGAGTTTGTCCGGAGTGTCGGCAATTGTATGGTAATAATCATACCGGAAAAAAGCAGTGTCAGTTATCATAATAGCCGGGTACCCTTCCCGCCAGAAAGACCAGTGGTCTGACCAGCCAATCCCAGTGAGCCAGCATGGTGCAGCTACCCCATGGGCAGGGAAATGAGTATTACGGCGAAATAGTCGTAAGGCTTTTTTAACTAAATCACGATAGCGCAGGTTCCCGACAAATCCGATAAAATTAGCAGTGTCGGGATAGAAAAAACGTAACGGAAATGGGTACTTCTGGCTGCCCGGTTGATCAGAGTAATAACCGATTGTTTCCAGGGAAATCATAGCTTCAATCTGTTCCTTATTTTTCCGTGCCCTTGCCGCATACACCCTGCTTCCCATTTGACGCGTCAGGAAAAAGGGTGGTTCCTCATTAACAAAAGCTACGAACTTTATTGTTTTTTCAGTCCTCTTTGTAAGTAGCAAACGAGAAAGTTCCAAAAGTGCTGCTACTCCGGAGCCATTATCATTTGCGCCGGGACTGCCATGTACAGAATCGTAATGCGCGCCGATCACAATAGTTTTATCCGGATAACGACTCCCCTTCAGTGTAATTTCGAGATTTTGTACGGGAACATCATGCACAGTATATTCCTGGGTTTTTACTTCATAGCCCTGCTCCAACCAATTTTTCTTGATAAACTCCACAGAGGCCTCCAACTCCCTGTGACGCCAGATATTTCTCTCACCAATTTCAGCTCCTAGAATCCAAAGATGTTCTCTCAGCTTATCATGCAGGTCTCTGATTTCCAGATCATTAACGATTTGTGATTTTTGAACATCCATTGGCAACGTAATCCAAAACAGAGTCTGTTAAGACTTTAGTGATTAGGTTCAAAAAACAGGTATTCTCATGAGATATTTGTCAGAAAGGTTTATAAAAAATGTAATACATCTTACCCCATAAACAATGTACCTTGTGCCGATATTATTATTTCAGATTATGAAATGCCCAGAATGAATGGTGTTCATCTCTTTGAAAAAAAATAAGCGGAGTTGCAAAATAGATACAAGAAATAGAGCAATTATTTCTGGATACCCACGAATAGGAAATTTAGACAAAGTACAAGAGTTAGACTGTTCTTTCTTTAGTAAGCCATTCAATATTTCCGGATTTTAAAATTGGTTCGAAGAATGTTATGAACGTATTGACTTATCAAAACCATTAGGAAATTTTTTTTTGCAAGCTTTAATCATTGCATTTATCTAAAAACTCGGCACAATATTTTGCAGCCCGTGCGCCGTCAGCGCATGCGGTAAGGACCTGCCACATATCCGTGTCGCGAACATCACCCGCTGCAAATAAACCCTGACAAGAGGTCATAAGCTTGTCATCCGTCTTCAGGTATCCTGCTGCTGTAGCCTCGACTGGCAAATTCAACATTTTTGTATTTGTCTTCCAGCCTACCGCAAGAAAAACACCATCAACTGGAATAATACCGATGGCTGGTATTTCGATCTGGGCGCCCCATCAACCAACGAGGGCGAACGTGTGGTCACCAATCCATTGGTGCGAGGTGATAACGTCTACTTTAACACCATGGTTCCCGAGTCTGATCCCTGTGAGTACGGTGGTTTTGGCTGGATGATGGCGGTCAGCTTCGGCACTGGTGGACGTACGGCGGGACCGGTAATGGATACCAACGATAATGGCATAGTCGGTGGTGGCGACGGTGGTAGCGACGACGGTGATACCGACAGCAACGACAACCCATACATTGGTGAAAAATTTGAACAGGGCCTGCCTTCTTCACCCAGCTGTCTTGGTAATACCTGCTATACAGCAGGAACCAAAACCAAAGATGGAGAGGATATTGAGGATAATGATGTAGAAGAGGTGGGTGGTGCCGGTACCGGACATTCGCGAACCGCCGAACGGTTGGCGGCCG
>CAMYJP010000248.1 GCA_947258675.1 uncultured Desulfobulbaceae bacterium
GATTTTTCTATCTTCTCGATAATTGAAGGTTTTATCATCTCCAGGGCCCAGTCTAATACTTCAAGGTCATAAGCCTTGTCCCTGCGTGTTCTGCGTTCACCGCTTTCCCGGTGTAAAGCATCAATAGCCTCAACAGCTGCAAGCACTTCGTCTATTCCTTTCCCTTTTGAAGCCACGGTCATACATACCTTTGCGCTGTGCTGCTCTTTGTCTCCCTCAAGATAAATTGCCTCCATGTACATTGCAAGGGTTTCGTCTCCCACACAGTCCGGTTTATTTACAATGAGAAGGTCGGCCACTTCCAAAAGCCCGGCCTTCATTGCCTGAATATCGTCACCCAGACCTGGAGCAAGAACAAGTGCTGTGATGTCTGCCAGTCTGATAATATCCATTTCTGATTGCCCTACTCCCACTGTTTCAATGATTATTACAGAACATCCGCTTCCGGCCAGTATCCGCACTGCGGCTCCTGCTGCAGCACATAAGCCTCCCAGCCTTCCCCTCGTAGCCATGGAACGTACAACAACATCCTTATCTAGGGCATGTCCCATCATCCGAATCCGGTCACCAAGAATGGCCCCGCCTGAAATTGGTGATGAAGGATCAACTGCAATTACTCCTACCCGTTGCCCCTGAGAGCGGTAGCTTGAAATAATCCGGTTCGTCAAAGTTGATTTGCCGGCGCCAGGTGGACCGGTTATGCCTAATACCGTTGCCTGATCAACTAGCGAGTCATCAAGGGATGCAAGTATTTCATCTGCCAGAGGATCGTTTTCTTCCACAAGGGAAATGGCACGGGCAATTCCCCTTGGGTCGCGGTCTCTCAATCCCTTAAGTATCTGTTCACTCATCATCTTTGGAATTTCTCCAGGCGTCATTCCTTAATTAAATTAGCTTCTACGGGATTCCTGTGTTTCACAGGCACTCCGAAATGCAGAAATGATCTGCTCCGCTGGAGTCCCCGGGGTGAATACTTCACTGATCCCGGCATCTTTAAGCGGCCCGATATCTTCATCCGGGATGACACCGCCGCCCAGGACAGGAATATCTCCAGCCCCGGATTTTTCAAGGGCCTTCACCACTGCCGGAAAAAGACGCAGATGCGCCCCGGAAAGTGATGATAGTCCCACTGCTGAAACATCTTCCTGAACAGCGGCCGCGGCAATTTCTTCGGGTGTCCTTCGAATGCCGGTATAGACCACCTCAAACCCGGCATCACGAAGGGCACGGGCAAGGAATTTAGCTCCCCTGTCATGACCGTCCAGGCCTGGTTTTCCGATTAATACTCGATGTTTTTTTTGGTCAGGCATTTTATACCCCAAAGGTTATCTAAAAATAGAAAATCAATTTCTCGATTAAATTAAAAAACGCCGGCGCAGAATTCACCGAACCTTCCCAGATTATCGCATACATGAAGACCAGATTCCTTCATGACTGCAATTTTTGACTGTGCTGTGCCGCTGCTTCCGCTGACTATGGCCCCTGCATGTCCCATCCGTCTGCCCGGGGGAGCGCTTAATCCCGCGACAAACCCGACAACGGGCTTGCTGACTTTCTCCGATATATAGGCCGCAGCCTCTTCCTCTGCAGTGCCTCCGATTTCACCTACAAGGATGATACCCTTTGTCTCTGCATCTTCTTCAAAGGCTTTGAGGCAATCGATAAAATTTGTTCCCGTCACCGGGTCGCCCCCGATGCCCAGGCAGGTTGACTGGCCGATTCCCTTCAAGGTCAGCTGATGTACCACTTCGTAGGTCAGAGTACCGGAGCGAGACACTACGCCGATAGGTCCGCCGGGCTTGTGGATTATGCCGGGCATGATACCTATCTTGCACTGGCCGGGCGTAATGATCCCGGGGCAGTTCGGCCCGATAAGTCTTGATTTCTTTCCTTCCAGATAATTCTTGACCCTCATCATGTCGAGCACCGGAATTCCTTCGGTGATGGCGATGATGATATCGACCTCCCCGTCAGCCGCTTCCATGATTGCATCGGCAGCAAAAGCCGGAGGCACAAAAATCATGCTGCAGTTAGCCCCGGTTTCACCTACAGCTTCCCGTACAGAGTTAAATACCGGTACCGTGTCCATGGTCTGTCCGCCCTTCCCGGGCGTCACGCCGGCCACGACCTGAGTTCCATATTCAATGCACTGCCGCGTGTGGAACTTACCCTCTCTCCCGGTAATTCCCTGGACAAGCAGTTTTGTTTCTTTATCTACAAATATTGCCATTCAGTTTCCAACAATCCCGGAGATTTTTCCGGCTGCATCGGCAAGGTCCTCTGCCGTTATAAGATTCAAACCTGACTTCTCGAGAATTTCTCTGCCCTTCTCCACATTGGTCCCCTCCAGCCGGACTACGACGGGCACATTAATTCCCGTTTTCCTGGCTGCCTGGACAACCCCCTCTGCCAGAACATCGCAGCGGAGAATACCGCCGAAAATATTGATAAGAACTCCTTTGACATTGGCATCGTTCAAAATGATCCTGAAACCGTTTTCAACCATTTCCTCGTCAGCCCCACCGCCCACATCGAGAAAATTGGCAGGCTCTGCCCCGGTGCTCTTGATAAGATCCATGGTAGCCATGGCCAGTCCTGCACCATTGGCCGGAACAGGGAGTTGTCATCGATTTCGATCTTCGCATCAAGAGCAACAAGAGTCTCCTGGGCAGTTATCACCAGGGGATTGATCTCAAGCAAAGAACAATCGGACTTGATAAAAAGTCCATACAGGTTTTCAACCAGCGCGGAAAATTGTCCGGCAAGTGAATCGGGAAGATTAAGACCTACTGTGATTTCCTTGCAATGACCGGGGTCAAGCCCGGTGAGCGGATTAATCAGCACCCTGATTATTTTATCAGGATCCGTTGCAGCAACTTCTTCGATATCCATGCCACCTGCCCGGCTTGCGATAATCATGATCTTTGCCGTGGACCGATCAGGGATAATCGAAAAATAAAGCTCCTGATCAATATCGAGCCCCTGCTCCACCAGAAGCTTTCGAACCTTCTTTCCCTCCGGTCCCGTCTGGGGTGTCACCAGTGGACTGCCCAGTATGGCTTCCGCTGCGCTTTGCACCTCATCGAGACTCCGGGCAAGTTTAACGCCGCCTCCCTTGCCGCGGCCGCCCGCGTGAATCTGCGCCTTGACTACAACGGGGAACCCGCCAAGCTTTTCAGCCAACGCACAGGCTTCATCGGGGCTTAAGGCAATATCACCTTCCGGCACAGGAATATGATTATTCCGAAACAGTTCCTTTGCCTGATATTCATGGATTTTCATTAAACCGCTTTCTTAGTCACACATTGTCAATTCACAATTATTGTCATTCTCCGACTTGATCGGGGAATCCAGTCTTCTCAAGGTGTTATGGATACCCGCTTACAACCTGCGGGTATGACAGGTAGTATTCAGTTAATTTTGAGATAGGTTCTACCTGTTACATTAATATCCGTGATTAGAAATCATCCACGTAACTGATAATAAATTGCTATTTAAGATTTAATCATTTTAACAGAAAACCACATAGTCGGCAATGTTTTTTATCAGTTTTTTTCAGTCAATTGAAGAATGGAGCTCTGATACTCTCCTCTGACAACATGTAATAATGAAATCGTGTGTTTTAGACTGGAAGGTGCATTTTTCAAATTATCATTGTCAGTGAAGATTTGAAATGATTATCTTAAATACGGGGGTAACTATTTGAGAATTCACAACACGTGCAAGTCAGTAAATTCAGAGCTAGCCTGTTCGTAATGATAAATCTAAATTATGAATGATGTGTTGTGAATGATTAATTGATGATTATCATTTGAAGTAACTATAACAACTAAATCATGGGAAATCTGAAGCACGTTGACATGCTGAATAACAATTTGAATATGTAATACTGTTTAAAGCCAAAATAATATTGCTGGTATGCTTCCCATCTACCTAGAAGATTGTGTTAGCTATGTCCTTTTTAGTTCAATTCATGCTTTAACAAGTGTCCAAATTCCTATAACAATAAATCCTGCGCCAGCAGTCCATGATAAATATTTTGGATTTATGTATTTTCCGAGTGTATTGCCTATCAATACAGCAAGAGCAGTTGCAACAACCAGTGCAGCCGCAGCAGCTATAAATACTAGTATTTTTGAATTTTCTTTATTGGTTGCAAAAAGAAGCGTAGCCAATTGGGTTTTATCACCCAATTCAGCAAAAAGTACTGTTAGAAAAATGGTAAGAAAAACTTTAATGTTCATTTTGTTTAATTTTTGTTCTCACATAACGACCAGGATCATCGATGCAAACCATGAATCCCAGAAATAAGCTAAAAGACAATTTGCAAACCGAAATTTATAGCTAGCAAAAAAGTCACCGCTGCATTCGAATGCATACGTTAGATTTTATTCCCAGAATTTCCACCACTTTTTACGCTTCTGCCGTGACTCTTTTCCCTGCTCTGATCCCTTATCTAATTCTTTCTGTTCTTGTAATGATTTCTTCTCTTTTTGCTTCTCTAGCCCCTTTGGGGCTTTGCCTTTTTTTGATTCTTTATTTTTCTTTTCTTTTTTGTATTTATCTTCTTTATCGCTCTTATCATCGTCAGAATCAGAGTCATCATCTAGCTCTTTCATTTCTTCTTTTGCTTCTTTACTTTTTCCAGCCCATTTAGGTTTTTCAGCATTAGCAACGCTCGTTAGTGTAAAACAGATAGCTATTAAAATTAATATGTATTTCTTCATCTTATCTCCTTTGTGCCATACGACTATTTATAATTATTTGTAATCTAGCCGTGATCTCTGACGAGCATCAATTTGTTATCTGCCGTTAATATTGAAGCACTCCTGTCTGCATGATAAGCTTCCAGCCGTCTTCCATCTTCGTGTAGACCTTACACACTCTTCCTTTCCAATGATTATCATTTCCACTGGAATCCCGCCAGAGAGTATCTATATCAAGAACAGCAAATGCTCCATCTCCTTCTCTTGAAATAATAACTTTTTTTATTTCTCTTTTGTTGTGAATTAATGTGTGAGTATCAAATAAATCTTTCCAGCCTTTTCGCCAGCGGTCATAATCATATCGGCCAATTTCCATAACCCAATCCATAGGGTCATGTGATTGCGGAGTACTCGGCCACGGCCATACCATGTCAGGATGAAATATCGACATAAGCAAATCAAGGTCTTGCGTATCCCATGCTTTTGTTTCTCGATTTACTATTTCGTCTATTTGAGATTCAATCTCATTCATGTGTGATCTTTTTTATAGATAACATATTAATATAGGCAATTCACTTATCCCGGGTTCTTAATAAGTATCATTAAATTCGCCTCAGTGTAACTCCCCATAAAACCGAGATACTCAAATATTTGACATTCCGATTTGCTCTGTAATAGCAGATAGACGGAAGTTCCGATTTTCTGATATTGGGGGACATAGCATGAAGAAAAATGTATTAACTGAATTTCAGGAGTATCTGAGTTCTAATAGCCGTGTCCAAGAAAAGTATATCCCATCTATCCGGAACTGGGCAAGAAAATTCTTGCATATTAACGATTGTAACCTTCAATACTTTATTGAATTGTATCTTGCTAATAAGAGAGAGGGTGGAAAGTAACAGAACCCAGCCTGACTCAACCATGCAAATAATTAATGGTAATTAGCAAACCCCTGAAAATCAAACTTTATTTTGCTTATCGGCAGTGTTCGATCTCATCCAATGTGAAGATGTATCTAAATTATAAGGGACTGTGCTGTCGTAATTAGCACTTTTAAAGTCAAACATCAAAAGTATATACCCTCTTACTCATTTGCCGTTTCAACAT
Organism: uncultured Desulfobulbaceae bacterium; assembly: GCA_947258675.1. The sequence goes on from CAMYJP010000248.1 coordinate 5,814, forward strand.
ATTTCTGATATTTTGATGATCTCTCTTATATTTTATCGATTAATGTGAAATCGAAGAGGTAGGAGATTCATCCCACTTATCTATAAGAGTATGTTGCTTGTGCAGTTCACTGGAAGCTCTGCACGATTTCTTTTTATTAATGAAATCCTTTGTAATCACCAGAAGAATGATACCTATGAATGATCCTATAATTACACCAATTAGCAATCCTAAATTAAACACCTATTTATCACCTCTTTTATCATATTTATTGTTATAGCTTATAATTAATAGTAATTATAATGTAATAATGATTCTATGATTTATGTCATAAAGGATAAAAATTTAGTTACAGTGTTGTGTACAATCAACAGAATCTGTACTTTATTTTTTTATAGAAATGGCAGCCAGTTAGAAGGACTTCACATTTTGTTGATTTACGATTGGTACCTGCATTAAATACATTCTGAAATGAAAGATTACTTATAAGAAGGGAATCTA
>CAMYJP010000249.1 GCA_947258675.1 uncultured Desulfobulbaceae bacterium
GACCGGGGCGCTACCCCAGGCCAACTCCAGCACCGCCTTTTGGCCCACGGCATGAGTCGGCTGGATTAGCCCTTCGGATTGGAGGGTTATGGTGAACCGGTAATCTTCTGAAAGAGCGTGCTCGTCCCCGACGAAATCCTTGACGGAAAAGGTTTCGTCGGGCACGCCACGAACCCGGAAGGAGAACTGGCTCTGGTTGGTTGGGGTGGAAAATTTAGCTAGCGAGCTCATCGCTGGTTTTGTCTCCAGATTTTTGGAATTATCAACCATCTCAGTTACTGTTTATCTCGATGTCACTTGGAGTTTTTCTTGCCAAGTGTAACTATTTTTCAGGTGTTTTGCTTTCTCTCAACTCATTCGGGTAAGAGTTGTTGAGAGCGTCTATCCTTTGTTTTGTGATCATATTTAAGCATGAATATCGTGCCAAAGGAGCCATACTCCCTAATTCGTAAACATTTGTCGCAGCTTCACAATGTGCATCTCGATATTTGATCCAGGCGAACTCGGCTGATTTAAGATTTTTCCGGTTTTTTTTGTCCAAATTATCAAAAATTGACAAATAAATTTTATTTAACTGCTTATCGCTTAATTCATAGTCAAATTTTGCACATATGTTCATTTCCCGTCGGGTTAATGGTTCTGAACAATTCTTGCCATAGGTAGTTGAGATGGTCAAGATTGTGAAAAAAATTAAAACGAAACAAGTTCTCATAGTGGGGCAGCCGGGTATTTTATTTTAGTTCAAAAACGAGATTACTATTTTCCCGTAGGTATCGGTTTAATAATTTTCGAGACCACTGGACTTCGATTTCGCAAGGCGAATCAGAATGTTCTGGAAAGAATTCTAAAAACACAATCTTGTCATTGATAAAATAAAATTCACCAGAAAAGGCAGGTGCAGGGCAAATAGATTCTAGTTCTTTATCTTTCTTGCCCAATTCGGAGATTGCCTCATCAATAATTATTTTAGACAATTCGGATAAAACAATTTCATTCGGCACTTCGTCAGACAGGGAAAATAGATTTCCACTAACTGCATCTAAGTTGATGCCTCCTATATGACTAAATGGGCCGGGCATATCTTCACATTCGGCTATTGCCTCGTATTTAATACTAATTATTTTGTTAGTTTGAGAGGTTATTTTACTAGAAAATTCTTCGTCACCATTAGAGAAACATGAAAAACCATCAACAACTTGTTTCAATTTATTGTTGATTTTTTCTGCAAACTTCTCATCTTCAGAATAAACTTTTGGAATATGTAAAAACTTTTTCCAAACCCTGCCGCTATTCTTGTCTTTATTTTCTTTTTTGATATCAATAAATTTTACGGCTATAGTCTTATTCTTACTTTCTGAATCAACTTCGCCTGCACTACAGGCGTTGGCTGTCAAAAGAACTAAAACAAGGGGGATTAGGTGGCTCAGTAATTTATTTGGTAAAATAATTTTTGTAAGCATTAGCCAGTTTAACATCATATCTATTAACCTTATATCCTGGGCCATTTGCTCCACGGCGGGAGCGGGCTGGATCAGGCCCTCGGACCGAAGGGTCAGGGTAAACCGGTTATCTTCGGACAGGGCGTTTTCGCTGCCGACGAACTCCTTGACGGAAAAGGTTTCGTCGGGCACGCCACGAACCCGGAAGGAGAACTGGCTTTGGCTGGATGGGGGGGGGATTGTTTTGTAACAGGGTCATCGCTGGCCAATGTTCGAATATGTGACAGGATTAAACAACTTGATTACTGTTCATCGTCTCGAAAGAAGCTATAGGTTTCACCGTCCAAATATATTTCACGCGGAGGGCTGGCTCCTTCAAAGACGATGCTGTTTCCCCACTTTTCATCCAATGGAAAGATGACCCTATCGCCCTTTACCATTTGGGGAAACTCTGGAATGTCGTACATTCCCAAATAGTCAAAATCCTTAGAGAAAACAATCAGCCTTTTTGTAAGCCTCTTGTTCCCAAACTCTTTGAGAAACAGGTAAAGGTTAAAATTGGTTTTTTCTGTTTTTACAGATCCCAAGAATTTAAGGTCATAGTCTGCCGTGAAAGTATCCTGAGGCGCCTCAGATTGCAAAATTTGTTTAATTTCTCCAAGGATTAAGCGATTATTGTTGTTTGGACTGCCTTGGCCCTTTGCATAGCAAGCAAAAAAAAGGATATAAAATAATAGAATAAAGTAAATTCTCAATATATTAATAAAAATAGAGGACCTATTCTAGTTCGTCTAATTCGAATGGAATAAATTCCTCAACGGTTTCGAAAGAGTTTCCTTTAAGATAACGCATATAGAGACTTGTTGAATTTACAAATTTGATCTCTTCAATTGCAGATGGAAGAGACGCCACAGGTGAAAAGTTTCGGTCGATAATTATTTGTTTGTTTGAATCGTTGAAAATTTTTCGAATAAAAATTTTATTTTTCACGGCAGATACAAAAACATTTTTAGATATTTGAACTGATAATACATTTTCGTATGGATCAGAGATTTTTTCTTGGGAAAAATCGACAAAAATTGAATTTTTACATGGATCTCCACAACTGAGTTCGATTTCAGCAACTTTTTCGGAAAACCATTTTACTGATGGTTCGAATGGGTAGTTTTTAAAAATATTTATTTTTTTTGTCTCAAAAATTACATCAACATTACATCCGTATTCTTTTTTGCAAGATATTTCAATTTTTTCTGATGGGCTTGCTTGAATGCCATTGCTTTGACAAGCAGTTATGAAAGAGAGAGAAAAAAATAAAAGAAAAATTACTTGAAAAATGAGAAAGTTTTTTGATTTTTTTCCTGAGTAACTACTTGTATTTATAAAATTGAAAATCATCTTCAACGCATAATCCTTCAATTTTTACTTCCTTTAGAAGTTCAAAGTTCCATTTTGGTTTTTCTGCGTATAGATTAGGGTATTTAGAATGAAGTAACTTTTGAGCTTTAGGGCTAAAATAAAGTACGATATCTGAGAAAGGCTCAGATTTTTCAAGATAAATACCCTTTAGGGCAGTCGCTATGTTGTCGATTACCCTATTCCTTGTTTCGGAAATATTACTGAGGTAATCATTAGCTGTCTTAAATTGGTTAGTATTTTGCCAGTAAGCGTCAAATCCTGATTTTTTAATTACTTCTGAAATGTTTTTATGCTTTTTCCACTCTCGATAATTTACTCTATTTCTTATTACAGATGCAACCGCCTTCCAGGCAATCTCACTACTATTCCCAGCTTCGCCATAAACAGTGGCAATCAGAAGATTAAATTCTTTCGATATTACCGTGGTAGCACTTGCGCTTTTTGCTGGTCCATTAACATAGGCATAAACTCTGATAGGCTTACCTAGGAAATTTTCATCAATTTTTAATTCTAGAGATTCACCATGATTCTTATACTCAGACAAAACCTGTCTACAATGTGTTTCAATTCGCCAGTTTACACGTTTGTTTTCTTCAGGGGTCGGGTTAGAAACATTAAATTCAGAAACTGAAAAGCGAATTGTATTTCCGACCTCAGCCTCGGACGGCCCCTCGACCTTGCGGACCAAAACTTTCCGTTCCGGGATTGCCTCTCCTTTCTCTTCCAGCAACTCGTTTTTGTACACCTCCGGATCCGGCTCTTCCTGCACATTCAGTTTTGTCTCCTCAACAACGGGTTCCGGTTTCCCCGCTTCAGCCGGCAGGATCTCCCCAGCCTGAGCCTCATCCCCAAAAGTATCCTCAAACCACTCCATCCCGGCAGAAAACATCTCCCCCAGCCAATCGCCGAAGCCGCCAGATGCACCAGCGCCACCGCCTCCGCCGCCCTGGGCGTTCTGCGATCCGCTTATATTAACACTGCTGCCATTGATATCCACAGTGTGGGAATCGATGGAGATCGCTCCGTCGGGGGCGATTTCGATTGCGCCGCCGGCTTGGCCGATGGTGATGGCT
>CAMYJP010000250.1 GCA_947258675.1 uncultured Desulfobulbaceae bacterium
TTTTAATACAAAATAACTATATCGGTCTGTTGCCCGATGGAGCAGCCATGGGTAATGGACCTGTTTATGACGGAATTGGTATATCCAATGCCAATAACGGCATGATCAAGGACAATATGATTTCAGGTTCCAGTGAAGGAATCGTTGTGAGCAATACGGACACGCTCTCCATCAAAGGCAATATATTCGGGCTATACTATGATGGGGTAAACTGGTTTACCCGGAGCAATCAGAATTATGCCATCCGGATCAACAGCACATCGGCCAGTAATATTACTATCGGCGGGCCGAATGTGGCAACCGATGACAACAACCTGAACGACAGCAATGTTATTAGTACTTCCACCGGCTCCCTCGGACGCGCTATCCAAGTCTATCACAACAATGCTGCACCGACAAAGATCTTTGGCAATTTCATAGGGATAAATCCAGAACAGGATGAGACATTCAGCGGCAACTACGGGGTCTATCTCGATGGATTCAGGGGGTCGTATACGGTTATCGGTGGGTCTGGCGGCGGTGCGGCCGGCAATGTTATCGCCCATATGACTACCAATGGTGTGTATGTTGAAACAGGTGCCAATTTTGCCTGGATAAGTAGCAACTCCTTCTTCAATAACGGCACAGAATCTCCATTAAGCGATGATGCCATCTATCTGGACGGTACGGCCAATAACAGCATCACCAGGCCGACCATCTCAGCGGCCGACACCTCCAATGTCACGGTGGGCGGAGTAGTTAGCGGTGATATCGTGGAAGTCTATATCTCTGATTACGATGGGGCCGGCACCGAGCACGGCGAAGGAATGACTCTGATCGGCACGGCAATGGTGACCGGTACCTCGGTGGCTGTTAATGTGAATGGTTCCGGCGTTAGCACTGGCCAGTGGGTGACCGCCATCAGGATAGATTCGAGCAATAATACCTCAGCTTTCAGTTCAAACTATCAGGTACAATAAGGTAAAGGCCAAATTTTGGTGTTGGTTTGTATGCCATTTTGAATCTATAGGATTGAGATAAAAAAGAGAGCTTTAGTATTTGTTTCTTGATATCCAAATCGCCTTGAATAGAAGGTCAAAAGTCATTTTCTGCTTCCAATGGTTAGCAATTGGATCTGTTTGGATTAGACATGAACCCCACCCAAACACTACGCAAACACCTATCCGAAGCATCCTTGGAGCTTCGAGGGAGACAAGAGATAGTCCTTTTTGATACGGGAATTATAACATCTCCGGGACCTACCAGATAAATTATTCCATTATAGATGATACTCCGTTGCGAACAGGATATATTTGCCCGCATCAGGGGAAAAAAATTCAATTGTCATCTAACCAGGAAAATTTGTAATTTCCTTTACATCACCTTTTTCTGTTAATAGAATGAAAACAGCTAGTCCGTGTCAGTATGGCAATTAAGAATAAAACCTTGTAGGGTATCGAGTTTGGTTTGCTGCTGGATTCTCTAGTCAGCAGGATCATTTTCTGAACCGCTGATCCATTCTTTTTTGAACCTGTTTGCATAATATTTTGGAGCAGGCTATGAGCAAAAAACCTTCATACAACGAGCTGGAAGAACAGATTAAAACGCTGGTAAAGGATGCAGCTCAAAATCGTAGGACAGCTGAAAGGTTCCGTAATCTCTATGATACAATGAATGAAGGCGTTGCTCTTCATGAAGTTGTCTATGATGATATAGGTGTTGCTGTTGATTATGTTATCAAGGATGTAAACCAAGCATATAGAGAGATAACTGGTATAGATAGAAGTCGAGCTATCAGCCTCCCTGCATCAGAGTTGTATGAGGACAACAAGCCTCCATACCTTGAAATTTTTTCAAAGGTAGCGGGGACAGGAGAGCCTTACGTATTTGATACGTATTTTCCTCCTATGCAGAAACATTTTTCCATATCGGTTTTTTCCCCCGGAAAGGGAGAATTTGTTACTGTTTTTTCTGATATTACTGACAGGAAGAACACTGAGAATGCTCTGCTCGAGAGCAAGAACATGCTGCAGAGTATTTTTCGTGCTGCTCCAATAGGTATTGGTGTGGTTTCTAATCGAATGTTCTTGTGGACTAATGCAAAACTGGAGCAAATGTCAGGTTTTTCAAGGGATGAAATGATAGGAAAAAGTGCCAGGATGCTCTATCCGAATGACGAGCAGTTTGAGTGGGTCGGAAAAGAAAAGTATGATCAGATCAGTAAATTCGGAACAGGTACAGTAGAAACAGTCTGGAAAAAGAAGAACGGAGAAATAATCGACGTGCTTCTGAGTTCAACCCCCCTTGATCCGGAAGATCTGACCAGTGGCGTAACCTTTACAGCTCTGGATATTAGTGAGAGAAAGCGGTCAGAAAGGGCGCTGGTCAAAAGCGAAGCATTATATCGTTCCTTGCTGGAGAATATTAATTTAGGAGTAACTCTTATAGATCATGAACACACCATAGTGATGGCCAATAAGGCGCAAGGAATTTTTTTTGACAGAAATCCGCAGGAGTTTGTTGGAAAAAAATGTTTTAAGGAGTTTGAAAAAAAGAATCAAACCTGCAACCATTGCCCTGGCACCCTTGCCATGAAAACAGGACAGGTTCAGGATATTGAAACGGAAGGCGTTAGAGAGGACGGCAGCAGATTCTGGGTAAAGATCAAAGCGTTTCCGGTGTTTGGTGAGGCTGGAGTCGCCAATTCCTTTATAGAGATAGTGGAGGATATCACCGAGCAGAAGGAGGCGGAAGCAGAAAAGCTCCGCATGGAAAAGCAACTGCTTCATGTTCAGAAGCTTGAAAGCCTCGGAGTGCTGGCCGGTGGTATTGCCCATGATTTTAATAACCTGTTAATGGCCATTCTTGGGAATGCCGACCTGGCATTAGCCACAATGTCTGAAATGTCTCCAGCCAGGGATAATATTCTAGCCATCGAGAAAGTATCCCGTCGTGCTGCAGACCTCTGTCGGCAGATGCTCGCCTATTCCGGCAAAGGAAAATTCGTTGTTGTTGATATCAACCTGAATGAAATTGTTCAGGAAATGACCCATATGCTTGAGGTATCCATTTCAAAAAAAGCGGTACTAAAATTTAATTTTGCGGATACCCTACCCGTTATAAAGGCTGATGCTACCCAGATACACCAGATTTTGATGAATCTGATAGTGAATGCCTCCGAGGCTCTCGGCAAAAATAGTGGTATAATTTCTATCAGCACCGGCATAATGGAGTGTGATAGAAATTATCTTGCTCAAGCATATATAGATGATAATCTCCCCGCAGGGACCTACGCGTTTATAGAAATAGCCGACACAGGAGTCGGGATGGATGAAAAAACTCGCATCAGTCTTTTTGATCCATTTTTCACCACCAAGTTTGCCGGACGCGGGTTGGGTATGTCTGCAGTACTCGGTATTGTCAGGAGTCATGAGGGCGCCATACACATTTATAGTGAACCCAATATAGGAACCACGATTAAGGTGCTCTTCCCGGTGAGTGAGAATGCCTCTCACGTAACTCAAAAAGGAAAACGGACTGAAAATAGTTCGTCCTGGCAGGGAGGGGGAACAATTCTCCTTGTTGATGATGAGAAGACTTTGAGAGAGGTAGGCAAGAATATGCTTGAACACCTTGGGTTTTCAGTGCTTATTGCAGAGAACGGTAATCAGGCAGTCGAAATATTCAGGGAACATGCAGTAAAGATAGACTGTGTGCTCCTTGATCTAACCATGCCTCAAATGGATGGTGAGCAGGCGTTTCGAGAATTACGGCGAATCAAGAGTGACGTCCGGGTGATCATTTCAAGTGGTTATAACGAGCAGGAGGCCACACAGCATTTTGTAGGAAAAGGTTTGGCAGGTTTTATTCAAAAACCCTATCAACTTGTTGCCCTCAAAGAAAAATTACAAGAAGTTTTAAGCCTTGAT
>CAMYJP010000251.1 GCA_947258675.1 uncultured Desulfobulbaceae bacterium
TTCAGAAAAATAAATTTCAAGAATTATTGTTGCTCCAGCCAAAATTCCTAAAATAATTTTTAGTCCATTGATGCTTGTTAAATCAAAATTCAACTTCATCATTCCCCCTACTGATCATATATTTAGAAAAGATAGTTTCAAAATATTCACGCTAACATTTGAAATCAGTGGTGGGCCAAAAATCTATCATGTACAGCCCCCGCAGTTATTCCCATCCACTGAATTGATGGGTTATATGTCAGTTAATTTTTTCCCTTTTCCAAGGGTCATTTACGGATTCTCTCCAAGCACACCACCCATAAGGTAAATCTGCAAGTTCTTTAATGCTTTCATCAATTTTAACAATACTTTTGAGGGCTACAATTGAGCTCTCTTCCTCTTTTGGTTCTCTGCCAGTGTGAAACTGCCAAGCACCATCATCTTCATCATGAGAAACGTACAATATAGGTTTGCCCTGTTTCAATATTGATCTCACTGTGAAGACTGCGACATTCAGAGGATCATCGAATGGCCAATTATTGTCATTCATATTTTCAAATCTTCATATAACAGGTGTTAGGCTGCGCAGGGTAATTGGTTATAGAAAGCAGCTCTTTTATTCAATATTGTCCTATTAGTTTACCTTAAAAGTTAATCGTTTGACTTCAAGTAAATGCTGTTTTCGGACTATTAATTGAACAAAACTAAATTTTTTTTAAGTGGAAATATTTGGCCTGGTAGTAAAAATAATTTCTTAAAATCAACCAAATGTACTGACAATACCAGGTTCAAATTTAGCAATATCCTGGCAATTTTCTAGCATTTTCTAATACTGTTTTTTTTATTATTTTCTATCACGCTTCCCTAAGATTAATCTAAGCTTAGGCCTGTTTCTTTTCTTGTGATTTCACTTTTGCAGTAATTTCCATTTCAGGAAAATCATTTTGAAGTTCAACGAGTCTTGAGACAAAATCCTTATTTTTTAGTTCTTTTTCTGGTTTTATGGGGCCTTTTCCCGTGGCCAACCAAAGAAGATTCACTTCCGCTGCATCAGCTAGTGCTATTAGTTTCGATAAAGTTGGTTCTCTGCCTTCATTCATATATCCCCATATACTTTTTGGAGTAAGCCCTGCTTTTTTAGCTAATTTCGCAGGGTTACCAATAAGTTCTGAAATATATCCCACGCGAGAATGAAAACCTTCAATATTTCTTTTCATTTTTTCCTTGATTTATATAATATATTCTATATTATGCGGAATAAATTCTACATTAACAGATGTCGACCCATCAACAAAGAATCTTTGCTAACCACAAATAGGAGTAACTTTTATGACAGCGAATGACCAAAAATCCAAAGTAAACGGCTTATCATTTCCATTAATCCCAATTAAAGGCAAACTGATAAAAGTGCTTACGCACGAATCATCCAACGGTAATGTCTACGAACATGTAATAAATCTCCCCAACGACGACCCTTACGGCCATCCTGCCGGGCTCACCATCAAAAGCAAAGCCCGTATAGGCAATGCAGACGAAGAAGTCAACGTTGTCGCTCAATGCTCAAGACGCGGTTACAGGTCCAACGGCCAGCAGCGTTATAACCATGAATTCTGGTTATACGAAGGCAACTAACCATGTTGGCTTTAAGCATCCGTCAACCCTGGGCTTATCTGATCGCTTCCGGCATCAAGACAATCGAAAACCGTTCTTGGCCTACCAAGCATCGAGGCCCATTCATAATTCACGCTTCAAAGCTATTCGATGAAGCCTTCAAAAGACATCCGGTTCACTTTGTCAAACATTTGAATGAGTAATACGGTTTATCTATTGTTTTATATACGATTTTCACTCTTCCACGTGGCGGCATGGTAGGTCAAGCAGAAATTACAGATTGTGTCACCAGACATCCTTCAATTTGGTTTGAACCTGCCTATGGTTACGGCTTTGTAATCAAGAACCCCATGCACTTAAGTTTTCGTCCCTGCATAGGTTTACCACGTTTTTTTGATGTAGTTCCTCCGCTAGAAGCATCGGTTCAACGAGCTAAATATAAATTATTCAGTTTTGCGGGCCAAACAAGCATATGACCACACTACAAGCCTTACAAATAATCAATCAATCGATTTTGGATTTTAAGACCTTCATGGAATACGCCATGATTTTCAATATCGGTGTCTTATTCGCCATAATCGTAGCAATAACCTGGAAAGGATAGAGCAATGCTAAACACAGTTTTAATCTCGGGGTTCGCCTACGGCCTGGGGGTATGGTTTGTAACCTACGGATTAAATAGGGCCTGGTTAATGTTCAAGTCAATTAGCCAGGGATAATTATTAACAGCGAAACAAGAGGAGAAGAACAATGACTGCATTGATCGATTTCGCAACCTTGGGTACCGACATCATGACCATACTCGGTCCCGCAGCAACAGCAGCTGTAACCGTGGGCGGCACAATCCTTGCCGCTTCGGTCGGCTGGCGTTTCCTGAAACGCTTTGGAAAATAGTATTGATGGCTCAATGCTAGGGGAGGGAAACCCCTCCCCCCTTTCTTTCCAGGCTATGTAATGAAAACCTTAAAAACAATCCTAATCTTTTTATCATTTATCGGACTCATAAATCCTAGCAAATCTTTAGCGGCTGATATAGGTTTTGCAATCTCCAACATGGTTGAACCTATGATTTTTATACATTCAAGTTCAAGCCTTCAAATTAATGCTCATTATTGGGATGGTGTTTCTTATACTGCAGATACATCTAGTAACCAGACTGACAATTATTGGCCTTATGACGGTTTAACCTTAGATGGTGTTCCGCAGCTATGGCGTTGTGATGATGTAAGCGGCTGGGAATTTGTGCAACATGCGTATTTTGATTTTCACTCTTTTCCATCAACTTTGACAAATGTTCAATGGACTGGAGATCCTACAAAGATTCAGTACTTTGATCATTCTTTAGGTGATCCTATATCCCTAGGATTATCATGTTCTACTCCAAATCCATGTCAACCTGAAGCAGATGCTTTATCCCAAGCCTGCGATGGTGCTCAAAATATCGCTTTTTTTGATTCTGAACTTTGTGACGGATATTGTTATCCCTGTTCCGATTTAGCGCAAAATTGTCAGATTAACTGTTTAGATAATGTTGCATCATATCAATGTGATTCTCAAACTGGTACTTCTGCCGGTGGTAATTATACTAATGTAACGCTATCAATAGCTGAACAGCCTTGTGTCTGCGGTGCAACCAACTGTGATGATTTAGCTGCTTCATGTGCTGCATCGTGCGGAGGCGTAGAGAATGTTGCTCAGTTTTCCTGTACTGATGGAATCGTAACCGCTCCTTGTGAATGCGTTTTAGGTACTCCTGATATTGATCCCAATTCCTGGCAAGGCGGTATAGCCGGTGATGCAGATCCAAATGCGACTTCTCCACCAACTAATTATGCAGATCCGCAGGAGGTTGAAGACAACATTGCAGATAACACCTATGAAATCACGAACAATACCCATAATGTCGAACAGAATACTAAGGCGACAGCTGAGAATACTAAACAAATAGGCGAAGTACTTGATCAAGAACTAAATGAGGCTAATTCGCATCTTACAAATATAGAAGGCAAACTCGATGAACTTATTGCCCAGGGCGATGAGGCAGATGAGTCTGATCCCGCTCTTGATGCCGGTCAAGAGCCTGGTGTAGATTTTAGCCCTCTTTATAATACTGCCAGTATTCTAGGTAGCAAATTCCCATTCTCTTTGGCAGGAACAGCAGTCAATACCTTTCAGCAACTTGTTGCCCCACCTCAAGTTCCAGTTTGGTCTGTTGATATGCCACTCAATACGTCAATTACAATTGATTTGAATATCTGGGATACGGTAGCCCGTATTATCAGATCAATTGTCGGTCTGGGAATGCTTGCCATGAC
>CAMYJP010000252.1 GCA_947258675.1 uncultured Desulfobulbaceae bacterium
CCTTCTGGGGATTGATCGCAGTACCCTTTATAGAAAAATGGCTACCTACAAAATAGATCCGGACAAGATAGGTATCTTATAAAACCATTATATAATGTATGAAGAATTACTTTTCCATGCCTGCCAACCCAGTAATTCCTTCTCTCAATTATACTCTACTCCCTAATGATATCTTTGCTGCCAAACAATTTTTATTTTAATAAAAGTAAATATAATCTTATAGTTAATATTAACCAACCCAACCACCTGTCCCCATCAAATATTCAATAATTTTCTTCCACTCATGGTGCCAACTTCTCTATTTTCTTGATGATCATGAATTTACAGGAAAAAAGCAACGCACGCCAAACAACACAGTAACTGTTTAAAATTATTATTCAAAAAAAGAAACGCAACACTCATGATGCAACAGTTATGTTGCATGCGACACTATGATGCAACACTTTTTTTGTCAACCTCCCCCTTCTGGAAGAATACTTCACTCTTCATTTTCTCCTGTTAGAATTCTAATCTAAAATTAATTCCTTGCCTGAAAGAACTAAAAAAAGAAGATAACATGCTGCTATTAAAAGATTTTCAATAATAATTTAGTCATTTTTTTCTGTAACACATCTAGCATCTTTGCTTTAATAAAATCTTTTTAGAAAATAAATTTCATTTCTGGCACTAATCATGCTTTAAGTAGAGCAAACGTAAAATTTTGAGCAAATTCCGTGGACATCAACCGAGTTTTAACCTTTCAGGAGAGCAAAGATGTACGAGACAGCAGAACTCACCAATGGAAGTTGAAATTTCTGATTTCGAATTGGGCAATTCCAAAATGGGAATCGGAATAATCGCCGTCATGGCTGCTTTAGTTGGACTTTGGGGTGCAACCTGTCTGATCAGCGGGCTGGCCAGCAGCAGCGTATCAGAATTAGGTCGAGGTCTGATTACTGCCATAACGGGGATGTAACAAAGTATTTATTTTAACAAACTAGACAACTATCTGTAACGTAAAAAGGGGAAAAACAATGGCAAAAGGTACAAACAAGAGTGGTATACGATTCGTCTGGCACGCCTCAATATTCTTAGGAACTGTAGCTTGCATCTGGTCCACTGCTGCTATTCTGAGTGGATTAGCTCAAGTCAACTGGCAAGTCTCAGAACTTCTTCGACAATACCTGATAGCGGTAGGACTTATGCAGGAATTCCATACTCTGTCAGACTTCTATACACACATCAAAGGAGTTGAATACATAATTGCTGTAATGTTCTTAAGTTCATTTCCGGTATTTTATTCCTATCTCAACAAATCTAAACAGGCGGTACCGACAACCTAAAGCTCTTTTATTAATCAAGGCCTGGTTGAGTTTCAACACCTACCAGGCTTTTTTTTGCCCAAAATACGCCAACTTATACTATTTTTTTATAAAAAAATCAATAAGTTAAATAAAACAAGGAGGAAGAAAGAAATGAATCGAATTCTAAAAATTGTTGGGGGAATCATAGTGGTGATGATCCTGTCCTTTGCTCCTCAACAGGGTTGTTTGGCAATGGAAGGTCCTGATTCCGTGGAAATTGACGTACTTGCTCAACTGTATGAACCCGTAACCTTCGATCATGCAATGCATGTTGATGTTACAGAAGATAACTGCGCTGCGTGTCACCACCATACCACGGGCACTCCTGTTGATGATGAAAAATGCATTAAGTGCCACGCTAATAGCGGAGAAGCGGATGAAGTCGCGTGCCAGGAGTGCCATTCAGCAAAACGTTTCGAAGCTGATTATTTAGACAGTATAGAGGCAGACAACACCCTCCATCACACTGATAAAGTCGGCCTAAAAGCAGCCTATCATATCAAGTGTATGGGCTGTCATGAAGAAATGGGTGCACCAACCGGTTGTGAAGAGTGCCATGCAAGAACTGAGGCCGGAGATAAATTTTACCATACCGGGAAATATGCACCCCCTAAAGGAAAGAAATCAACTCAAGGCGGCCATTAATAAAGGTCTGTAATCAATATAGGTAAGAAAAAAATATAAAAGATCGATACTGGAGGGGATTGATAATGAATAATAAACTCGACAGAAGAAAATTTCTAAAAAGAAGTGTTATGGGTGGCACAGCAGCCACATTTCTCGCCAAAAGCAAAGGTTCTCATGCCGCAGGAAGCTACGGAGGCTATCCGGATGGTATGGGTGTCCTGGTTGACTTGACCCGCTGTATCGGCTGCAGGACTTGCGAAGCTGCCTGTAATAAAGAACAAGGTTTGCCTGCCCCGGATATGCCTTTTGATGACATGTCTGTATTGGAACACAAACGCCGCACCAGCGAAGGCGCCTATACGGTCGTAAATAAATATGACATTCCCGGCGAAGAACATCCTCTTTTTCGCAAGATACAATGTAATCATTGTAACGAGCCTGCCTGTCTCACATCCTGTTTTGTAAATGCTTATACCAAAACACCTGAAGGCGCGGTTGTTTATGACCCGACTGTCTGCGTTGGATGCCGGACGTGCATGGTCGCTTGTCCTTTTTATGTTCCGGCCTACAGTTATTCTAGCATTCTCAATCCGGTCATAAAAAAGTGTATTTTCTGTCATGAAACCCGCCTTAAATTCGGTAGGCCTCCTGCATGTGTGGAAGCATGCCCAAAAGAAGTATTAACGTTTGGTAAACGAAAAGATTTGATCAGAATAGGACATCAGAGGATCAAGAGTAACCCTGATCTCTATGAAGATCATATTTATGGTGAAAAGGAGGTGGGAGGAACTGCCTGGATGTACCTTTCCAGCGCACCCTTTGAGCACGTTGGCTTTGACACTGGTTTGGGAAACCAGCCCATTCTCTCATATGTCAAGGAATTTCTAACGATTGTTCCAATGGTTTTGACTATCTGGCCGGCCCTGTTTGCAGGATTCCATTTACTGGCCACCCGTAAAGACAATCTTAAAACTGAAGAAAATTCCAAGAAATAGTCGGAGGATATAAGAAAATGAAGACAATTGTAGCGAATGGCAAAACTCCTGTTGATACCTTACATAAGGACAGCGGAATATTATGGACTGTCAAAGAAAAATTACTACTTGGTTTAAGTACCAAGGAATACATGGCCCAGGCGATAAGGAATCCATTTAACTGGATCCTGGCTGTCATATTCGCGGTAGGCACCCCGATACTTGTGGGCCGCTTTATCTTTGGACTGAGCTGGGTTACCCACAGCTCGTATGATTATCCATGGGGACTTTTTTTAGGATGGGGGCTGTTTGTAATGGTTCCCTTATCAGCATCAGGCTTTATGCTTGGCACAACTGTGGAGGTTTTCGGCCGCAAAGATTTCAAACCAATTGAACGATTGGCTTTACTCAATGGGCTTTTGGGGTATCTCTTTGCTGTTATTTTTCTTCAGGTAGACCTTGGCCAACCCTGGCGGCTAGTCTACCCGATGTTTGTATCTCTGGGGCCTGCAGCTGTTTTATTTCTGGTCGCCTGGCATGTTGCCACCTACCTCTCTGTTCAGGTAGCGGAATTAGTCCCTGCCTTTTCCGAATGGATGGGGATGCCGAAGCTGAAACAATTCATTAAAAGCATGGTTCTCGGCCTAACCATTGCGGGCATTATTCTCTCCACTCTACATCAGGGAGCCCTTGGAGCATTATTTACTTATGCGCCTGGTAAAGTTCACCCACTCTGGTATTCAGCACCGTTCCAGTGGTTCCATTTTTTCTGTTCGTCCATCTTCGCCGGGCTCTGTATGCTCATTACCGTCAGCACTATTTGCAAAAAAACCATGGCCTGGCGTTGTGATGATAACTTCCTGGATAATCTGGACCGTCAGACTATTGGCCTTGCCAAAGGTTCCACTCTTGCATTGATTACCTATCTGGTCATCAAAATTATAGCAGTTGCCCACGATGGCGATTGGTCTTATCTCGCCACAGGCTGGGGACAGTGGTTTATGCTTGAAATAGGAATTGGCGTCATCCTTCCCATCTTCCTTTTTACGTATGCCATAAGAAATAACCTTGCCGGACTTGCACGATTTACCGCAATTATAACGGTTTTAGGTATTGCCCTCAATCGACTGAATACCGCGCTTATCACTTTCAACTGGAAACTGTATCAGGAAATACCACACTGGCGTGAAGTAGTGATTGTTATCCTTATATACTCTCTGTATATCGTTACCTATCGCTTCGTCCTGTACCGTTTACCAATACTTTATGCCTGGAAATCATCAGAAGAAAAAGGTTAATTTTTAAAATAAACAATTGCCATCGGGGCTTACAGGTTTTCCTGTCAGCCCCGGCCACAAAACAAGTATCCACCAACTGAATAAACAGATACAAACCAAATATAATTCTTCGTGAAAACCTGTAATCACATACAAAAATAGGTAGAAAAGCAAAGCCTAGGCTCAAAATCTATTTAATCTCAAATACTCGCTCAACAATCAGTCAATAAAATATCCTTGTACCTGAGGCTGAAAAAATGATCCTCTCTTTAAAAACAACCAGTTATACTGCGGCACTATTTGTTGCCATGATTCTGGGTGTTCTTCTGCTTCTGTGTTCTTCTGCTTCTTGGTTCTCGCCAGTATAGATCTCATCAAAATTTCGAGAAAATAATAGAACAGAATGAAAAGATTATTTTTCAGTTTGCTGCCATCCGTGAGCACATTTCAGAATGCCTCCTGGAAAATCGACATCAGCAGCTTAAAGACATTACTGCAGAAGTTGAAAAGTTAAATGGCAACATCTCGCAGATTCTTCAGGAACCGGAAATTCCAGACCAATATAAACTCTCATTCGCAAGTCAGGTAGACCTTACAGGCATAACTCTTTTGTTACGCACTATAAGTTCCGGTGATTTTGGGAAAGCAAAAATCCGTCAATTGAACCAAGAGGTAAGAATTCTAGGCGAACGTCTAATGTTGTTTGACAGGGTTATTGTCAACCATGTCAAAAGAAAATTAGTGGGTTTTCAAAGTGTGATAATTGGTATTTTGGCGATTGTAGTCTTCCTTATTATTAATATTCTCCTTTTTTGGTATCGACATTTTTCAGCTCCTCTATTCAATCTGATCAGACAAACCAAAGAGGTTTTAAAAGGTAAGCGAAACCATATCAGTCTGCCCAAGAAATCTGGAGAAATATCTGAACTTGCCTGCCTAACAGAAAATCTGATTCACCAGCAGTGGGAAACCAAAAACAAGTTGGACAGGCAAGCACGACTCCAAAACACGGCAAATAAAATAAGTAACGTTGCGCGACTGGCAAATTCGAAGGACATTATATTTACAGAGACCTGCAAAGCCATCCTATCAAACGATGAATATTGTTTGGCTTGGATCGGCATTGATGACGGCAAAGGGAATATTCTTCCGATAGTTGCCGATGGATCCACTACTATGAGCCGTCGGGAATGTGAAGAATGCATGACAGGTCTGCTCGAAGCAATGGAAGAAAAAGGACTGGAATATAATGCCTCTCTGCAGGTAGTTGAAAAAAGAATTCCGGTGGTACTGAAGGATATTCTTTCGGATATTCCTAAAGGCCCCTTCAAAAATACCCCGTTTGCCGAGGGATATGCAAACTGTGCAGCACTTCCAATTACTTATGACCAAAAAACATACGGAATTTTGAACATTTACTCAACTTCTCCAAATAGTTTTTCTGAACCAGAGGTAAAATTGTTGAGTAATATCGCTGACGAATTGAGTTCGGCTTGTTATATGATGGCGACAAATGACACATTGTATAAGGCTCAATTCCTTAATCAGTGGCTCGTCAAATCCGTTAATATCCTGACGGTAACACTTTCAATTTCCGGTGACGTTTTGTCCATTAATTCTGAAATGAATCAATTCATCGGTAAAGAGACCCAGAAAGTTTTAGGGGAAAAATGGGTTTCACTTCTGCCGGAAAATGAACGCCAATATCATGCCCAAGTCTGCCAATCTCTGGCTGAAGGAACTTTCGATTCTGTCACCGGTAAAGAGATGAATCTTTGTGATAAATATGGCTCAAGTCGAATAATCCGATATAATTATGCAATTACCAGGGACAGGAATGGACATATCAACGGGATAATTTGGTCAGGAGTGGATATCTCCGAACCCTTATGGTCTGCTCAATCCCAACGCTTAATACAGGCCGCCCAGGAAAAAATTTATCAATCCAGCAACGATATAATTATTATTTACGATGAAAATGATATCGTTGTGGAAATTAACCCCTCTGCACTTTCTAAAATCAAAAAA
>CAMYJP010000253.1 GCA_947258675.1 uncultured Desulfobulbaceae bacterium
TTATTTATAAAACGGTGCATTTCTTCCGGAGGATCCTGCAGGTCGGCGTCGATTACTATCACAGCTTCTCCCGTAGCGTGAAATATGCCGGCTGAAACAGCTGTCTGATGACCAAAATTCCGGGAAAAAGAAATGACAGACCATCTTTTGTCCTTCTCGTGTTGAATGCTGAGGAGGTCCCAGGTATTGTCATGTGAACCGTCATCAACACATATAACTTCCCAGGCTGTCCCCCAGCTTTCTGCTGCTTCTGTCATTCTCCGGAAAAGCTCAGGAAGCACTTCCTGTTCGTTGTAGCAGGGGATAACAATAGATATTTTTTTGTTTTCTCTTTTGTTCATTATGAGATTCCTTTGTTCGAGGAACTATTTATTTTGACACAGAAATGTACCTGTCTTCTTAATGGCTTTTTTCCCGGGAATAAATTTTGATAGGTGTATCCGGATTTTCATAATGCGTATAAACAACTGAGAAATTCTTTTGCGTTATCGTACTCTCATTTTGAGGACCAAAATAAATAATAAAACAGTCAATAAAATTCAATTCATCAAATTTATCCAACATAATCTGTAACATTTCATTCTTAAAGGGAGCATAAAGGAAAAAAACCAAAGATTCTGATTTCCTGTCCCGGTCAAAATCAGTTATTAAGGTATAGAAATTAATATCTTTGACATTCTGATTAACAATTTCTACTCGGGTCTGAGGTGGCAAATATCGTTTGAGGTTTTGCTGGCATAAATCTGTCAGTTTTTTTGATTGCTCAATGCCTATTAATCGATTAAATCCGATGGTTGATGAACAATACAAAACCCTTCCGGGTCCGCATCCGATATCAACAAAAATTGAGTTTTGTAAATTGGGTATTACATTTTTTATTTGATTCAGGGATAGGGTGAGGATGTAATAGGGGGCAGGTCCGTAAGGATCTGAAAGCTTGCTGTCTTCACTGCTGATATCTAAATCCTGAGGCTCAATGACAAATAAATATTTAAATCCTGGATGCCTTATCAAGAAAAATAGTTCATAAACAGCTCCAATGATTAATGGCTTTAATCCCCAATTATTTTTTGTTTTAATAACTTGTCGTAGTATTGAAAGCATTGTTGGGACGCTGATGATAAAAACTGCTTTATAAAGCAACATAAAATTATAACAGAAATATCGGGGCACCTGCAATATTTCCTTAATTTTCTTTCAATTACGCTTGTTGAAGTTTATTGCGCAGGCTCTATATAATGAGAAGTTATGACCCCATATAGAACACATTTTGCATATAGAACATGTGTATATGGAATACTATTCATATTCGCAATCCTCCCGGCACTTCTTGCAGTAAAAAATATCGGAATATCACCTGATGGTATGATGTATGCACTCGTTTCTGAAGAGATAAAGTCCGGGAATGGTATAAGATTGCCGATGGTGTATAGCGTAAAAGACACTTTTGAAATTGTTGATGGCACAGTTCCTTTTGTCTTAGAGCCGCCCCTTGTTCCAATGCTTCTTGCACTACTGGGTGGAGTCACACCACAGAGTTACTTTGCTGCTCAAACACTGAATGTGATTAGTCATGCGGCTATTGCGTTTTTTTCATTTTTAATAATGAAAAAAATATATGATAATGAGGGGATTGCTTTATTAGCCGGAATACTCGTTTCTTTTTCCTTTCCGGTACTGAAAGTTACTCATTATATTTTAAGTGATCCATTTTGTATTGCATTAACAGCAGCCGTTATATATTTCTTGACTTTGTCCCGTGATGCTGGTCAACACCAGTTCAACAGGAACCTTTTCTTTGCGAGTATATGTACCAGCGCTTCGGTACTGGCACGGTCAGCAGGGGTCTCCCTGATCCCGGTGTTTTTATGGGGGACTTTTATATTAGTTAAAAACAAAAGTATAAAATTAAAACGTACGTCGACTATCTTAACTGTAATACTTCCTCTTATTACGACCGCCGTGCTTTTCACCCGTACCTTCATTCTTTCGGGCTCGATACATGGATGGATTGCACCATCACCTGATAGGTCGTATCTTGACGCTTTTACCGGCACGGTAAAGATGACATTACTTCAATTTAAATTTGGCGAACGCCCAATTGCGCTCATCTCAATATTCTCAATCATGTTATTTCTTTATGTGGTTCTGAATAAGAATATCCGGAGAGAACTATCCAGATACGTTTATGCAGGGCTGGACTTGGTATTTGTTTTCGTCATCAGTCACACCGCTCTTGTTACTCATGCAATGGCCAAATCACAAACGGTCTTTGAATTACGTTACATGGCTCCATTAGTACCTTTTTTGTTTATTTTTTCTATTCTTATGATTGTTATTGCAAGGGACCTGATACGAGGTATGGGGTTCTCTAAAATATCGTTCTGTGTGCTCATAGTATCTCTTAGCATAATAACATTCGGAAATTTTTATAAAACCTATTTAAATTCAGGCGCTTTTTCTTCTCAACAGAGGGGACATGATCGCATTCTGAATTCCCCTACCTATAACTGGATAAAAGAAAATTACGAAGGAAATGTCATAATAACATCGAACAGACCGTATCATCTGAGCTTTTTCGGAGGATATTCAACGATAAGACTGCCGCATAGGAGATTCAATAAGAATTACCGGATTCCTGATAACATGGAATCATTTCTTCCTAGTCGGATGTCTCATTTCGGATCACGCGTTCTTGCTTTATTCGAACAGGCAGATGAGCGGTATGAAGGGTCGTATATTGCGGGGCTTTTCCATAAGAGACGGGAGGATGACAACTTTACAGTTGCACATGAATTTTCAGATGGTGTTGTATATAATCTGAAGGAATAATAGTATCAGCGAATACTCGTTATAATCTCCTGGACTATGGCAATGTTTTCCTTTCCTCTATCACGAGCGGTCTCTCAATAAATTTCAGATTTTCAAAAGGCTGAAAAGCTGCCCGACCAGCTTTCTTAAATGGTGCAAAAAAGCATATAATATAGATAGTTAAATAAACATTTCAAGCAAGGAAATATATGAAAGACTTCTATCAGAGCAAAAGAATTCTTGTGACAGGTGCCGCGGGCACTGTTGGAAAGGAATTAGTCAGACAGCTTCATTCCCATGGTCCTGAGGAACTGCGCCTTATGGATAACAATGAATCAGAAATGTTTTTTCTTATGGAGGAGTATAGTGATACGAATGTTTTCTGCTTTCTTGGCGATATAAGAGACAGAGACAAATTGGAAAAACTGTCGAAAGATGTGGACATAATTATTCATTCTGCTGCTTTCAAGCATGTATACCTTTCCGAGTATAATCCTTTTGATGTAGTTCAGACGAATATTATAGGCGTTGAGAATATTATAAGGGCTGCAACTGCATGCAATGTGAAACACCTTCTTTTTACAAGTAGTGACAAGGCGGTAAACCCTACAAATGTTATGGGTACTTCAAAACTCATGGGTGAAAGACTGATAACTGCTGCATCTGCTATGCGAAATAACAGCAGTACTATCTTCAGCAGCACAAGGTTCGGTAATGTTCTCGGTTCAAGAGGATCTGTAGTTCCTTTATTTATGAAGCAGATCAGAAATGGCGGCCCGGTAACCATTACAGACAAAAGAATGACGAGGTTCGTTATGACTATAGAAGAAGCTGCTCGAATGGTGCTGGAGTCCGTTATCATTTCAAGAGGCGGCGAAGTCTTTGTTACAAAGATGCCGGTCGTGAGAATACCTGATCTTGCTGAAGTCATGATTAAGTTGCTTGCACCAAAGTATGGTTATTCACCTGATGACATAAAAACTGATGAGATCGGAATGAAAGCAGGAGAAAAGTTATATGAGGAACTTATGAGTGATCAGGAGGTTTATCGCTCTTTAGAATTAAAAGACATGTTTGTGG
>CAMYJP010000254.1 GCA_947258675.1 uncultured Desulfobulbaceae bacterium
GCTAAAGCTGAATGGTATCGTGGCTAATGGATGTTTTGTTGTACTGACAACTAATTTTGTGTATTGTCCTGACTCTCTTCGTTGTGGGCCGACTTTGAGGGTACTTTCTGGAGGATCAAGACCTTTTATCACCCAATCCATATTTTAAACAACCATAAAAAGTTCAATTACAACATTTAATATGCGTTGGATCTTATTGCTAATAGCGTATCTTGTCGGTTCAATCCCTTTTGGTTTACTTTTTGCCAAAGGCAAAGGAGTAGATATAAGGCAGTCAGGAAGCGGCAATATCGGTGCAACTAATGTTAGCAGGCAGCTAGGAAAAGCCCTTGGAATACTTACACTTGTAGCTGATATTTCTAAAGCAGTGTTTCCGATGCTGCTTACAGGCTGGTTGTTAAAAGAATCAGGTGCTCCTATAAATACTGAAATCTGGGTTGTATTAGTTGGAGGGAGCGCCTTTCTTGGCCATTTATTCCCTGTATATTTGAAATTCAAAGGGGGAAAAGGTGTTGCCACCGGCCTTGGCATATTTTTGCTTCTTGAACCACTTGCTGTGCTCATAAGCCTGCTTATTTTTATAGGTTCCGTTTTTTTTTGGGGGTATGTCTCTTTAGGATCGTTGGTCGCTTCCGCCCTCTTGCCTTTTTGGATCTGGGTGGTCAACGGCTCAAACCTGCATATAGCCCTGGCGCTTTTTATCAGCCTGTTAATCTGGCTAAAACATTATGACAACATAGTCAGATTACTTGCAGGAGAAGAGAAAAGCTGGAAGAAAAACAAGAGTCAATAATCAAAAAGATAACAATATATTAATTCATATAATTTTGGTAAGTGCTGACCATGAGTGGACTTCCCTCTGCAGCAAATGTTCACCATACTTTTTTAATAAAGTAATTGCTTCCCGGGTAGAGCTTTTTGAAAATCGAAGACGGTTGAGTTTTTCAAGCGGCAGATCTTGAGAATTTTGAAGAAGCTTAATTGTGCTTAGAGAAAGAGGGATGGATGTTGCTGAAAAAGCTCCTTGAGAACAAACGCCGCACAACAGCCCGTTTCTTAGCGTATTAAATGAAAAGAATCCATCTGTGGATACTAACTGTCCGCATTTGCTGCAGCCTGAAAGGTAGGGTCTGTAGCCGGTAATATTAAAGAGTTTGGTAAGAAAAAAGATAATATTCGGTAAGATGGGACGACCATCATTCAAACAGTTCAGTGTCCATGTCAATAGTGAGTAGAGGTTCTCATCCACATCATTTTCGCGGGTCCAGATCGTAACTAGTTCAATGATGAGTGATGCAGCAATGTAGCAATTATAGTCACTGCGTAATGTAAAATAAGGATTTAGAAGGTCCGCTTCAGTAATATACACAAGAGAACTGTTTCGATTCTTGCCGTAACATATTTCAAGTTCAGAGAATATTTCCAGTTTGTTTACGAATCGTTTTGTGCTTTTTTTTGCACCTTTGGCTATACCTGTTACCTTCCCCGTGTCCCTGCAATACAAAGTGACGATTTTGTCCGATTCTCCATGATCGAATACTTTAAGAACAACAGCTGCTGAACTAGTGTTTTTCATTTACTAGCCTGGATAAGTAACAAAATGAGTTTGCCAAAGATTGACGGAAGAGGGCGGTTTGCTATAGTTAACTATGAAAATCGCCCGATGACAGGTAAGCGAGCTTGCGAGAATCCTATGAGGATTTGGTGAAATCGATTCGCCTTGGGTGAGCATTTAACCGTGATAAGATAAGTGGCTGCAAAACATCCAGTCTCAAGCAGTGTTTCAACTGATTTTGTCAAAATTCTAACCTGTTTTTTGAAATATATAAAACACTCTGTGAAATGCTCATTAATAAAGCAGGTTAGGTAAATGGAGTTCAGGTTTGAAGGGATTTAGTACAACCTTCCAGAAGGAAAAGTCTTACTCAGAAAAATGTCATAAAAGTTTGTTCCTATAGGGTAAGACATAACATTATACTTGTAAAACACAGCTGTTGTTCTTGAGCAAACTCCGAGCTTTGAGTGTAAAAAATGCTCATGATCAATTGTTTGGAGCCTCTTTGCTTTCTCCATTGATCAGACCGGTTTTGCTGGCTGAGTTTTCTTGATGAGATAAACTTTCTGTGGGTGAAGTTACAGCCTCCTTAGGATGATCTTCCATCTCGGAAACAACATCCATCATAGTAGAAGATTCATTGTTGTAGGTGAAAAAGTGGGTGTACCCCCAATACATAAATGATGTTAGCATTATGATTGAAATCAGCAAGAGCAGCATTTGAAACGGTGAAAACCAATAGTTCCCGGCAACCGGATTCAACTTAATGATAGCATGAGCATTAATTTCGTTTTCACTACTGTTGCTTTCTTCTTCCTGT
Organism: uncultured Desulfobulbaceae bacterium; assembly: GCA_947258675.1. Next base: position 2,376 of record CAMYJP010000254.1, read on the forward strand.
TGTCGATGTTTCTCAAGTAAGTTTTCTGGATCAAGTCGGAGATGATTAGAATATATGATAATAAAACCACGCACAAAAGCCTGAGCAGGCAAACTGTCCCTGTCATTTTCTTCTAAGGCTCGTAAGCTGCGTACTGATATGGTTGTAGCCTCGGCGACGTCATCTAACGTTAGGCCCTGTCTTATGCGCTCCTGTTTTAAAACAGTGCCGGGCGTCTCGGTCAACTCCTCAACGTCCCCTTCTTCTTTCGGGGTCAATCGGAAAAGATTCGTGTAATCCTTTTTTATCATCGTCTTACGAATGAAAAATTCTCATAAGTAAAATTAGCAACATGTTAAAGTAGCTTTTTAATATACGTTTTTTCGCGTAGATCTGTAACCCATTTTTTATAGTGTTTTTCTTGCTCTTCATTACGAAGCAGATCGATTATATCATTTCTCACAGAAGTAAAAGGAGCGAGAGCAAGATTACCATCTTCTTTTTTGGCAAGAAGTTGAAAGAGATGGTAGGTAGAGCCACTTTCAACAATCGGACTAACTTGTCCGGGAAGTAAAGCTGTGACTGATTCACGCATATAGGAGGCCATTTCATCTTTTTTTATGACACCGACATCGCCACCATAGGAAGCCGAGGGCAGGTCGGAGTAATCCATGGCCAGGATCTTAAAGGATTCACCTTCAAGAACTTTTTCCCTTATACTCATTGACATTGCCATTGCTTCTTCTTTTGTCTTTTTACCTTGAGATCCCCAAACAATACCCATATGCAGTATGTAGTAATCCCCTTCGTCTATGTCTTTTACGAAGTTTTTATTGTAATATTCATCTGCTTTTTCTTCAGTAATTACGATTTTAGAAGTTACTTCATAGCTGATCAGCCTGGTTTGCAGGAGTTGTTCACGAATTGAAGCGCGATAGGAATCTTCGGAAATTCCCATAATTGCAAGCTCACGTTTGAATTGTTCCTCAGAAGAATTGTTTCTGTCCAGAATAGTCTGAATAGCCCTAGAAACTTCTTCATCACTGACTTTGATGTTCATTTCTTCGGCTTTCTGCACAATAATTTTTCTATCGATCATTTTGGATAGTATCTCATGCCGGGCATTTTGCAGAACAGCGTTTACTTTATTGGGTGCTGTCTGTTCCGTAACGCGTTTTAATATATTCTCTCCTTCTTTATTTAATTCACTCAGAGTAATGATATCATCATTTACAACGGCAACAACCCTGTCAATAATTTCAGCGGCAGGATGATGAGGTAGTGATAAAAGAATTATACAGATTATAAAAACAAGTCGTTTGAGCATGGTCTTCATCCTAATGTTTTCTTTAGCATTTATAAGTTTCAATCGAAACACTCGAATTCTCCTCCAGGCGTGATTTTTTGTAGAATCCATACGAGTCTGTATTTTGAAAGAAGTCAATGTAACAGATTGTCCATAATATTTCAGCCGTAAGTTCAAAATCTATTTACTGAAGTAGTGATAAAGAATCTTTGTTTTCAAGGAATGA
>CAMYJP010000255.1 GCA_947258675.1 uncultured Desulfobulbaceae bacterium
GTGTAGACACAGGTGACGCAAACATAATCGGGAAATGTGAAATTCCTGATAATTACTCAGGTACTTGATTAAACTAACATGAAGATATGGGTATATATAACGCTGGCAGTTGGTTTAGTAGCACAAATTTATTATTTTTCTAACCTTCCAGAAACGGTTGCAAATCATTTTGGTGGTGGTGGAATGCCAAATGGATGGATGTCCAATAAAGCAAATTTATTGGTCAGTTCCACAGCAATCATCATTAATTCATTATTATTTCTATCTATTTCCCATATATTAAAAAAAGTGCCACTGAGATATATCAGTTTCCCTAAAAGAGAGTATTGGTTGGCTCCAGAAAGAAGAGACAAAAGTATAGAGTTAATGTCAAACTGGTTCTTTTTTATTGGGTTAATGACCAATATATTTTTGATTGCAACATTTCATATGGTGTATATGGCGAATCTAATAACCCCACCAAAATTAAATGAAGGATTATTTATTAACTCCTTAATTATCTATTTCATCATTGTAATAATATGGTTAATTTTGTTGTTCAAAAGATTTAATAAAATTAATTAACATCTATGAGATTGCATCTTGCCGATGGATGTCGATAAAAGTAACTCGGTGGTAAAAATATGAGACGTTGGGAATATAAATGTGTTTTTATCTGGGGCGGCGGTGAGAAAACGTCTAGAGTTCTGAATCAATATGGTAAGGAGGGATGGGAGTTGGCCTGTACTTATTGGTGTTGGCACTATTTTAAAAGACTATTGCCAGTGCAATAAAATATGCTATAAAAAACTACAACCATGGCTCGCTTACCGGTCATCAGTGACTCAGTAGACCTGAGTATAAAGGAACCGCACGTTGTCCTGCTACTGAACGGCAGGACAATTGTCAGTTAACAACTCGAACTGACGGTTGACAGACACCTAGGATCTCCAACCATCCCTTTATGGGAAGTTTCCGGGCAAAAGAGTAGTTGTAATGTTACTTTCCAATATTATGAAGATTCTTTACCAATTAAGCAGCATCTCACTTCTTACGCTGTTTTTTTATTTAATTCTCTTAGAATTTCCATCATTACCTGCCTTTTCCCTTCCCGTTGACAATGATTGTAATGTAGGCTCAGCACAAGATTCCAGTGAGGCTGCACCAGCTAACAATAAACAACAAGGAGTCTGTTCTGGTTCGTTCAAGTCCTGTACCGGTGGTTTATGGGTAGAGGATTACGCAAATGTGGCCAACTATGAAGCAACGGAGGAAAGTTGTGTAGATGGTCTGGACAACGATTGCGACGGAATGACAGATGATGCTGACCCGAATTGTTCTGCGCCAACTGAAGAAATTATTGTGGACAACAATGGTCCAGGGACATCCTATACAGGCGAATGGACAATTTCCAGTGGCGCAGGATACTATGGGACGGAGTCGCAATTCAGCAGGTCTATAAATGGCAGCTACATTTACGAAACAGCGTTGAATGGTTCATTCATTGTCTCTGAGTGGCACACAACTTTTCCAAGCAGATGTAGTTCCGTTCCTGTTGAAATTCATGACGGCGCTGAACTTCTGGATACTGTTAATGTTAATCAACGGAAAAACGGCGGTCAGTGGAATTTCTTAGGCGGTCCTTTTTCCTTTACCGGTCAGGCAAGAGTTACAGTTGTGTCTACGAGTGCGTTATTGCGTAATGACACCAGAAGGTGCACAACTGGCGCTGATGCAATGAAATTTTCCAAATGGGATTCACCGGTTAATTCCCAACCACGAGTATCAATCACAACTCCGTTAAACGGCTCTTATTTCAAAATAGGCCAATCTATAACCTTCATCGGTAAAACAAATGATAATGAAGACGTCAACACCGCAGCATACTTGACCTGGAGCTCCAATCTCGACGGTATAATCGGCAACGGCTCAATCTTCGCCACTTCTGCGCTTTCTGCAGGCCAACATACCATAACTGCATCGGTAGAAAATTACGGCGATCTTACCGACTCCGCTTCAATTATCATAACCGTGCAAGCACCAAATAATGATATAATCATAGACAACGGTCGCCCTGGAGCATCGCCGTCAATAGGGACATGGAATAACTCCAGCGGCGCTGATTATTATGGGACTAGATCTGTATTCAGCAGAACCGCAGATGGTGCATATAATTATGAGGCCGCCTTATCAGGCTCTTACGACATTTCTTTTTGGTGGACATCCTTTTCGACAAGGTGCACTGCTGTGCCTGTTGAAATATATGACGGTGCCACTTTACTTGATAGGGTTACTGTGAATCACCGGGAAAACGGCGGCCAGTGGAACCTTTTAGATGGTGGCCCCTACACCTTTACCGGCAAGGCAAGAGTTACGGTTGTGTCTACAGGTGCACTATTAAGTAATGACACCAGAGGGTGCACAACCAGCGCTGATGCAGTGAAATTTTCCAAATGACATTTCGTCCTAATTAATATCCCTTCGCGAGTCTGTAATCACCAGCAATTATAACCCGGATTATTCACGAGCTAAGCTGTTCGAAGATACAAAAATCCAGGTGAACAGCTATACATGGGTATGCTGTTTGCCTTGATTCGAAGTAGATTTGGGCAGATCGGATTGACTTTGGTGACTCTTTCAGAAAATTACCGTTCTGGAATACAAAAAACAGAGTACATTACAAGCGAGCCATTCCAAAACAATATTTAAAAACGTAACATCAAACAAATAACAACTTTTTTCTGAAAGAGTCATGAATAATCTGGGATAATAGAGGAGGTAAATGTCATTACATATTCTACAACTATAACTGTCGCAATGAAAGTAACAGGTCAATTTCATTTGATGGAAGACAAAAATTCTTGATCAATTTATCTATAATAAATTCAAACGATTATTTTTTGTTAATCCTATTTTTTACTGATCAATAATGAGTATGGCACAGGAAATGCTTAAAGATATTATTGTCATGAAAAATATCAGAAACAGTAATCCAAAGTTAGCAGCATATCGTTAACAATTCGAAAAGAAGAAATAATTTATTACTCGAAAAAGGCAAACCATCTGAAATGATGGGACGCAAAGCCACCGGCCTAAGTTCTAAGCATAGAATACGGTAGCGGAGCTGCCGAGCGGGTCAGCATCTCACGAAACTGAAGCCGTTTTGGTATTGGCAGCAAAAGGGGAGCTGACATGTTATTTTACAACATTAATAAGGTCTTATATCAATTAAGAAGTATCTCATTTTTTTCTCTGTTTTTTTTATTAGCTTTTACTGTATTCCCGGCAGAATCTGTCCATTCAGCAGTAACAAAGCAGCTTGATGCCAGCTGGGAATACATTTTTCCTCCTCCGGAAGAGCTTGCCGGCTTCCGACTGTATCAAGACGGCAACATAATACACCAAGTAGATGATCCACTGGCCACCCATGTTACAATAGATATTCCGGTTGGAGACGTCCCTATTTCATTCACCATGACGGCATTTGATGTAAACAATAATGAAAGCCTTCACTCGGATGCATTAACATACACTCCAACTCCCACTTCAGGCGACAGTGACGGTGACGGCCTGGCGGACGACATTGATCCCTGCCCGAATGATGCTGCTAACGATGCAGATAATGACGGTGTCTGTGCTGATGTGGATCAGTGTCCAGGATTTAATGATACGTTGGATTCAGACGATGATGGCATTGCAGATGGTTGTGATACGTGCCCCTATGATGCTGACAATGATGCCGACAATGACGGTGTCTGTGGTAATGTGGATAAGTGTCCAGGGTTTAACGATACGATGGACTCAGACAATGACGGCATAGTAGATGGTTGTGATAGTTGTCCGAATGATAGAATAGAGCAAATGATGCCGACAAGGACGGTGTCTGTGGTGATGTAGATCAGTGTCCAGGTTTCGATGATAAAGATGATTCAGATGGTGACGGCATTGCAGACGGTTGTGATACGTGCCCCAATGATGCTGAAAATGATGTCGACAATGACGGTGTCTGTGGTGATGTAGATCAGTGCCCCGGGTTTGATGATAAAGTGGACTCAGACAATGATGGAATTGCGGACGGATGTGATACATGCCCCAATGACGCAGACAAAGATGATGTCTGTGATGATGTGGATCAGTGCCCCGGGTTTGATGATAAGGTGGATGCTGACAATGATGGCATTGCAGATGGTTGTGATACATGCCCAAAAGATGCTGACAATGATGCAGACAAGGATGGTGTCTGTGATGATTTTGATCTATGTCCTGGGTATAACAATCTATCAGATGCTGATTGCGATGGACTCTTGAACAATGATGAAATCAATATATACGGAACTGAGCCAGAAAATTCTGATACAGATGGTGACGGCATCGCCGATGGCGATGAGGCAGCATATTGGGGTAGCGATTGGGATGCCCACTTTGACGACGATGATTTAATAAACCTTCTTGATCCTGATGCTGATGGTGATGGATATACAGACGGAGAAGAATTAGCTTTAGGCTTTGACCCGGCAAATGCTCTTTCCAAGCCAGGAGTCTTAATTGAAGCAGGAGAAATTGAAGTAGATCATAAGTGGGTCCATGTATCCTTCAAAAATATGTTTATAGACCCGATCGTGGTAGCTAAACCCGCAAGTTTCAATGACTCTGAACCTTGTACTATAAGGATTAGGAATGTTGATGCAAATGGTTTTCAGATCCGTATCCAGGAATGGGATTACCTTGATGGCAACCATTCCTTTGAAACCGTTGGTTATATCGCAGTTGAGCGCGGCAGTTATACGTTACAGGACGGCAGTCTTCTTGAAGCAGGAAGTTTTTCAACGAAAAGAAAAAGATCGATTAACACAAAATCGTTTGCCAGATCATTCAATAGGAAACCAGTGGTCCTCGCCTCTGTTGTTTCAAACCGTGAGGCAGATGCAGTAACAGGTAGGCTGCGGAACATCAGTGCCACCGAGTTTCAGTTCAAGTTGCAGGAACAGCAACGCAATAGACAGCGTCATGCCAGTGAAACTATTTCCTACATTGCCTGGGAGCCTTCCGCTGGTATTGTGAACGGCCTTACTTATGAAGTAGTACTCACTGATGATATCATGACACATGCTTGGACTACCATCGATTTCCGGAAGTCAATCAGCACCTATCCTATATTTCTTGCCGACATGCAGAGCACTGATAGCGCTGATACTGCCAGCCTCAGGTATGATTACAAGGATACGCTGACTGTTGATCTGATGGTTGAGGAAGAAAGATCCAAAGACAAGGAAGTCAAACATACTGATGAAACAGTAGGATATATTTTAATCGTCGACTAATAAGGTGCTGAGAATTGCTACTCAAGAGGCGGTGAACCTTCTCAGGAAAATTGAGTAAGGTGGTTAAGCAGCATGACCCAGCCAATCGATATATACTATCCTTATGGACATTCCTTAATATTTTATTTCATTATTGTAATGAAATGGTATTTTTTTTGTTTAAAACAATTAATAAAATTAATAGTTTCCATTCGGAAACCTGACTTCATCTTGTTGAAGGATGTCGATAAAAGTAACAAACATGACTGTATGCCCGGCTTCCTGTTGTCTAACGATCTGCGAAGATGTCTCACTCTTAATCTGCTCAGCATTATAAAGTCGGGGGATGGCCGTCACCTCTACCACCCCAGTTCAGTTTGTTCCGAAGGATCTCAAAATAACTTTTATTGGAGGAACAAATGAGACGAAGTGGTTTTTTTGCAGCGACTATCTCCAGAAGATCATCTTCCTTCATGTCCCATGCCAATCGACCATCAACAATGACCTTGAGGTCATTAGCAGGTCCTGCAAGTCTCGTCTTAAGCCTGACAGTTGGAGGGAGTAAAACAGGTCTGCTCTCCAACATGAAAGGACAAATTGGCGTGACAAGAATAGTATTCAAAGTTGGTTGGACAACAGGGCCTCCTGCTGA
>CAMYJP010000256.1 GCA_947258675.1 uncultured Desulfobulbaceae bacterium
ATGGGTACCGCTGCTATCCACTTAGCTGGTGTGTTAATTGGCGTTGCTTCCAGTCGTACAGTCAAGGGAGCAGATATCCTTCGTTATGTCGGTGCGGGTATTTCAGGAGTTGGCGTTCATATAATTTACATTTTAATCAAATATTGATTTGCTAATATTTGATGAATTTTATTAAGGCCAGAGGATATTTATCTGGCCTTAATTCTTTATTAGTGATGAGATACAAATGTTGCATAACCTAATATCAACTTTGGTTTTCTTGAGGTCTCTCAAATTATCACCTCCTACTATAAAGATTGAAAGAATATTTTTCCCCTGATGCTCTGATAGCAACAATAAACCAGAAAAACAAAGCCAGATTGAGATTACGATAATACCAGACTGGCTTTTCTGTTTCTAAATATAAAGTTTTTTTTACAACACCAGAGATTTGTCAGATTTTCCTTATAAAAATTTGCAGGGGAACTTCCTGGCTTCGACCAGGTCACGCCCTTCCAAATAGCGTTGAATTGATTCAGCTGCGACCTTACCCTGATACACAGCTTTCGCTGCTGTCTGTGGCCCGAGGACGTTATCGCCGCCAGCAAAAATCCATTCAACATTTGTCTGCAGGGTGTCAGAATCGACATCATAACCACCCCAACTTGTTAGCTTGAACTCAATGCCCTTGTCCGCTTTGTGGTTGACTTTCTGGCTGATAGCCGGGATGATCGAATCGGCCTTGATAATGAAATTGGATCCATTTTTAGTAACAGGACGTCGACGGCCGGAATCATCAGGTTCACCAAGCTCCATACGGATGCACTCAATACCGGTCATCCTGCCGTTTTTAGCATGAATTTTTACCGGAGAGGCCAGCATTTCTATGCGTACACCTTCTTCCTCCAGATGATTGATCTCTGCCTTGGAGGCGGGCATTTCCTCTTTGGTCCGACGGTAGAGTATAAATACCTTATCTGAACCCTTGCGCAGGGCAGTCCTGGCCACATCAATGGCAACGTTGCCCCCGCCTACAACTACGACATTATGCCCGATAGCAAGTTTTTCACCGGTTAGAACCTTTCGCAGGTAATCGACACCATGTATAACACCTTCTGTACCTTCTTCACCTTCGATCCCCAGTTTTCTACTGTCATGTGCCCCTACTCCGAGAAAAACAGCATCAAAACCTTCATTCTTTAAGTCTTCAATGGTTTTGTCAAGCCCGATGGTCACACCTGTAATGACTTCCACACCACAATTCTTCAAAGCGTAAAGCTCCGCACCTATTATATTGCGAGGCAAGCGGTAATGAGGGATTCCAACGGAAAGCATGCCGCCAAAAACCGGCAGACTCTCAAAGATCGTACAGTCATACCCTTCATGAGCCAGGTAGAAAGCAACGGAAATACCAGCCGGGCCGGAACCGACTATGGCAACCTCCTTCTTCCTGGTAATTTTGCAGGGTTTGAACATATTTTTCTTGCTCAGGACCATCCAGTCGACCAGGTAACGTTCAAGCATTCCGATAGCCACCGGATCACCTTTTTTGCCTCGTACGCATGAACCTTCACACTGGAATTCATGTGGGCATACTCTGGAACAGACCGCCGGCATGGTGCTCGTCTCACGAATCTTCCAGTATCCCTCCTCGAATTTTTTCTCTCGCAACAAGCCAATAAAGGCAGGAATATCGTTATTTATTGGACAACCACCAATACAGGTTGGTTTTTTACACTGCAGGCACCGATTGGCTTCAAGAATCGCGGTTTCTTCATTATATCCGGAAGTAACTTCTTTAAAATGCTTGATCCTCTCGGTAGGATCGAGCTCTTTCGGCATCTGACGAGGTATAGCCATCCGTTCTTTCGGTTTCATCATTCTTCCTCAATTAATTCAACAAATATATCGATTGACAAATAAATTTTATCCTAACTTCAGCTTGTTGGCAAGTACACCATGAACCAGGATATGCCTGGGAGGTATCTTCTGTATTCCAAGGATTTTTCCCTAAACTGAAACAACAAAATGACTACTGCCTGAGAAATATAGATTTTTCCTAAGGATCTGATAGCCAGCATAAACCAGATAATACAAAGCCAGACCTGAGTTGACATTATCTCGATCCGGCTTTTTTATTTTAGCATAAAAAAGTTTTTTTCAACTCCGCAGCTCTGTCAGGTTGACATAACCACTCCACACCTTATAGTCCTTCCGCAAGGGAAAAAGAAAATGAATATTGTTTAATCAAACAGGTTATGTCTCTTCCCGTTACGAATATACACACCTAAGCGTGAGACGATTTATATCAGAGCTTCGGACGGGCAGGAGCTGCTGACTCTAACGAATACTCAGAAGACGATAACAAAATCTTTCTATAAGGTTCTCGAACAGCCGGCAAATACATGCACCTGGAGACTTCTAAACAATACTTTTTCTCCTTTGGAGGTTATCATGAACCATAATTCCAACGAAACTCAGTTTGCTGCCTTTGTCGGCTTGGACTGGGCGGATCAAAAGCATGACGTCAGTGTCGTATCTGCTGACGGCACCAATCCGGACCATCAAGTCATTATTCATTCACCCGAAGCTCTTCACGAATGGTTGTTACAACTTCACCAACAATTTCCCCAGGGCAAGATAGCCGTTTGTCTAGAACAGTCCAGGGGCGCTTTAATTTACCACCTGCTAGGCTATGATTTTCTCACACTATTTCCAGTAAACCCCAAAAGCCTTGCCCGCTTTCGCGAGGCTTTTACTACAAGTGGATCAAAAGATGACTTTTCCGATGCAGATTATCTCAGGGAAATGGTTACCCTTCACCACCATCGTTTACGAATATGGAAGCCTGACGACGAACAATCCCGAACAATTTCCTTTCTAGCCGAAGGGCGTCGAAAAGCTGTTGATGATCGAATAAGGCTTGTCAATAGGCTACGGTCTGCTCTCAAAATGTATTTTCCTCAGGCAATTAATCTTGTTGGCGATAATCTTCATAGCCCCATGGCCCTCAATTTCTTGCATAAATGGCCCCAGTTACAAGAGGTAAAAAAAGCACATTCAAAAACGGTGAAAAAGTTTTATTCCTGCCACAACTCTCGATCCTCAGAGCGAGTGAAGGAGAGGCTTGAACAGATTCGAACGGCAGTACCCATAACTACGGACCGAGCAGTTATTAAAAGCAGCCTCATCATCGTAAAAATGCTGGTCGGCCAGATAAGTCAAATTAACAACACAATCGAGGAATTTGACGTTGAGCTTAAATCATTGTATGACAACCATCCCGACAAAAATATTTTTGACAGTTTTCCCGGCTCGGGGAAGGCTTTAGGACCTCGTTTAGCAGCGGCCTGGAGTTCAGATCGCAATCGTTATGAGTCAGCGGAGAGTGTGCAAAAATATTCTGGAATAGCCCCAATAACCAAAGCCAGTGGTAAAACGAAAATTGTTGTTCGCAGATTAGCCTGCCCAAAATTTATGCTACAAACTTTCCATGAATTTGCAAATTGTTCCAGGAAATCATCAATATGGGCTCAAGCGTATTATGAGATGATGAGAAAACGCGGAAAAAATCACCATACTGCTATCCGTTCACTTGCCTTTAAGTGGATCAGAATTATGTATCGCTGTTGGCAAGATCAAACCGAATACGACGAGCTCAAATATTTGCAGGCATTAAAAAAAACTAATTCTCCTTTGCTGGCTTTTATTTAAAAATGTTCTTGACGGAATAACTCAGAAGTCTGATATACCAAAGTCAGATTTGAGATGAAATTGTCTCGATCTGGCTTTTGTTTTTCTGAGCTGATTAACTTTCTTACAACACAAAAGATTTGTCAGGTTGACATA
>CAMYJP010000257.1 GCA_947258675.1 uncultured Desulfobulbaceae bacterium
AGTGAAATCGCCGACAGCCTCGGCATCGAACCGTCTGCTGCAGGCAAGTTAATTGTTAACCGCCCATGATCATAAGGCTCTTTAAAATCTGAATACACTGGCGCATGCTTAAGCTAAATAGTTCCCATCCGGAAACTGTTTTTGTTCCAGATGTTGGAACTAGTTGTTTCCAATTCAGAAACGAGCAGTTTTTAGTAAAGTCAAGAAAATCAAATAATTGTGCGGAGTCGTACTAAAGTACGTCGCACAAGCAATTACGAAGATTGACGCAGAATTTGCTAAAAAAAGCCGTTTCCGGATGGAAACTAAATAAGGATGCAGAATATCAAATTAAAACAAAAACGCCAGGCAGAGTATTTAAACTCTCCACCTGGCGTTATCTTTTCGTGAATGATTTGGGCGACTAAAATTGCGGCGATGATAATAATGATACCAACGCATCCTGCTGCGCTGCGGTAACTGCAACACTACTAGGACCGGTACCGGTAACATTATCAGCAATGGCATCAAGACTGTCTGAAAAAGCTTTTTCCAGAGCCTGCCTGGCTGTCATCATAGCCTGCTCATCACCGCCCTGCCCTAATGCTTCTGCTGTATCAAAGGCTGAATAACGGAGAAACTCGCGAATCATAACATCTTCCTGAACACCAAAAATTGTCGCATAACTTGCAGGAATACCTTGTCCTACATAATCATTACGCGTCGATGTCCAGGAACCAGAATTGTTCGTGCAGTCTGCACTATTCCATATCTGACAGGAGCTGCTGCCATTATCCCAGAAAGCATTCTGAATAGTATTACAGGTGCTCTGGTTTATCCCTGTACTGTCACAGCTCCCCAACCATTCCAGGTTGTTGGGGATGGTCACATTATCACGGGTATAACTAATTGCACTCAAACCCCCGGCTTGCACAGCATCGGTAATCCACTCTGCCACTATTACCATCATAATCGGCCAGTTTGATTGTCCGGTATTGTTATAAAAAGTAAAATCGCTCGCAGACACAGCATTAGTGCCCATTGCAGTATTTACTGCACTTACCAGGGAAGTTATACGTCCATTACTGGCAGCGGTTGCTGTCTGGAAAGCATTAAAAGCTGCATTCATCGCTGTATCCAATATCTGTTGGGCTGCCTGAATTTGGCCTTCTGTTTCGCTGCCTGTGAATACTGCCTCAAATGTTTGGAAGGCTGTGGTCATAGCATTTGCCATAGTAGTTGCCGCTGCTGTAAATATGGCTACATCAGCTCCTGAAGCTCCTAGAGTTGTCAACGCCTGAGAATATCTTTCAATTTCCTTTTCCGCTCGTATTTTTTGAATTGCACCCCCCACGGTTGAATCAAGCATTGCCTTTGCAGAGTCGGTTAAATTTGCACTTTGAACAGCAGCATCAAACTGGGGACATACGATAGCCCCCATTGCATCAAACCCCTCAAGAATCAGAGACTGAGCAAATCCTGCCGTAGTGGCTGCTTCTACCAGAACCTTCATTAATTTGGCTGCAGCTTCACCACGTTTTGCCCTTTCGGCAGCAGAATCAGTAATTCCATCATCAATTGCATCCTTCATGATTTTTGAATACCCATCTGTGCCGTCTGCCAGTTTTGCAATAATCGCATTTCGATATGCAGCAAGCTGAGCTGTAGTGACACCTTCATCTGTCAGATGTTGCACAAAGCCATTATTTATACCGTCAACTGCAATAGTTGCTATGGTGGCCAATTCATTATCTGTAATTCCAGTCGACCGTACGATAGTATATCCGAAAACAGCCAGTATCGGGTCGTCCGAACTGGCAGCAGCAAAGGCATTAATCAATGCAGTGGTCTGCTTAGCAGTCATCTCCGAGACACCCAGCGGCAGCGTCCCTCCTGCACTGGGACAAGGAGCCAGAGATTGCCTAACTGTTGTATTACCGCTGTCTTTAACAGTAATCACCAAAAAATTACAGGTGCTGCTATTCGGTATACCTGTTAAAGAAAACACTATTTTCCCGTTAGCATCTGCTAAAGCCGTTGTCGAGAGCCCAAGGGATGTAGCTCCTGATGTAAGTGTACCATTGGAATTTATCTTTTCAATCGATATGGTGTAGGTTTCCCCGGATGTTAATGGAGCAGCGTTAACTACCTGTGATTCACCAAGATTAAATGCAAAAAACACTAAAAACATTGCCGTCAAGACAGCACTAAATTTTATTGTACCCATTGTCTTCCTCCCCAAAGATAAATACTGATATTATTTTCCACTGCCACTGACAGAGCTACTGCCTCCGGAACTGCTGGAACTACTGCCTCCGCCACCAGATCCAATTATACCGCAGATTCCAGCTCCTATCAGCCCGACAAAGAGGATGGTCTTAACGGCTTTCATCAATGAATGCGTTTTATTTTTGTGTATTCCCTGCTCAAGCATTTTCCTAGGATCAATTGTTATTTTCATACCCCTTACCTCCTGTATAGATTCTCTGTGTGACTTTATTTTTGCTCTATTTTCCCTTCTTCAAGTTTTCCCTTGTAAATAACCACAGGCCATGATCACACAGCTATGCTGCCCAATTACCAATGATTAAATTTGTATTCTTTTCTGTAAATTCTTTTGACAGTTGATATTCAACAATTGGGTCAAAACTAAAGGAATTTTTATTACGCGATGAATAAATTAGTATTTCAGTACTAATCGGTTGCCAATGAAAATTAGTTTAGCCTGAGCGATATGAATGTATTTGCCGTTCGCTTTACCTTTGGCAGGTAAAAATTTTCAGATATAGAGACTTAAAACGTTTTTTAAATCAAAAGAAATGATAGATATTATCACACGAAAGTAATAAATAAACACCTAGAATAGGTTAGAAAATTGAATACGATTTTACTGAAACGGATAAATTTTCGAGCCATATTCCAATTTCATATATTCATTAATATTCTTCCCGTTGGCTCAAGCATCCAAAAAAATCTCTAAGTACAATAAATATAATATTTTCAGGCACTCTTCCGATCATGATAATTAAATTTTCAAGAATATCTTGAAAAAATCCCGGGAGATGCCTTATGAAATCCGAATTTTTATACATGTTTCTATCCATCCTGCCCTACCTTTTAATTCCTAACTTTTAATTGCCACTATAAACCCTGCATGGTAAGAAAATTGATAGTTGCCATATGTTGGCAAGAATTTATTAATTCGTGAAGTGAAAATATGGAGGGATAGGTGCAAAAAATGAAAAAGAATTGCTGGGAGGTAAAGCATTGTGGCACTGAGCGAAGTTGCCCAGCTTTCATTGATAAACGGCTTGATGGAATACATGGTGGCATAAATGCTGGTCGTTGGTGTTGGGTTGTGGCTGGTACCCTTTGTTTTGGTAAACCAGTAGGTAAATATGCACAAAAGATTGATACGTGCGAAAAATGTGCCTTTTACCAGCTGGTTCAGCAGGAAGAATCTGAAAATTTTTCATTAGTTTTTTCACTTCTGCGAAGTTTGAAGGAAAAATCTTAGAAGATTGTGTTAATACCCGGCATGCACCGGACAGAGAATTAGAAACAGTTCGAATTATATATTTTGGCAACATACTGCCAGAAAACAATTGAGTTTCCTAATCATGAGGTGTGGCAAGAATCGTTGCCTGTTGTGACAAGTATATAGGAGGATAATTACTATGCACTCTTTGAAAAACAATACAGTATTTATCCATATATTACTACTGGCCTTCTGTGTGTTCATTGATTTTTCAATCCCCGAAGAGCCGTTTGCGGCTTCTGCTGAAGAAATCAACATCGGCGTCAATGCCACTCTGAAACGTTTTCGTAAAGAGGTAACTGGAGGC
>CAMYJP010000258.1 GCA_947258675.1 uncultured Desulfobulbaceae bacterium
GGGTGCGCCACTAAATCATAGGTTCAAGAGCCTCAAGTCTAGAAAAAGGCTAGGATGTTTCAACGCGTCGGCAGTTTTCGTATGCCGACAATCCCTCCGGGCGTGCCAGTAGAATCAATGGCTTCAGCCGATTAAACTGAAGCCATTTTACATCATATAACCTATATATAACTTCTTGTTGGGCAAAATCGAGTAAGATAAGGGAAAATTAAGCATCAGGTTCATCAACTTCTAGCGCTCGACCAAACGGTTTTCAAGAGTCTCCGATCCAATCGCGCTTAATATAACCTGGCCGGACACTGCTATAATAACACTTCAAGTCTTGTTTCCAGACGTAGCATCAATTACCATACCACGACTTTTTGCTTCTGACCTTAATTTCCTGATAGCTGCCCCTTCAGATTTAAGCACATTTAACACTTGCGCCTTAGAGACATAATTCCCATATCCAATAGGCATTAACAGCAATGTCTTGAGAGCCCCTATATATAGATCTTTTATATGATTCTAGATGCGCTTTGGACTCGGACGCCTGTATAAAGGTTTGCTCTTTTTGGACAAGTTGCTTTTATCTATTAAGAAACGCCTTACTGACTTGATTTAACCTTTGTATTTTGGAATAAAGGCGACTTAAATTCATCCATGCAGGCCATACTGTTACCGCAGATATTCCCTTCGCAACATTCTGCCGGAGGCACTGCACACCATGTTTTACCGCCACATATTATTGAGACGAGTTCTTGCTCAATCCGGGACCTTATGTTTGAACTACTATGCCACCAAGTGATGATTGCTGTTGTCCCTGAGGTGGTTGGCCCTGGTGTGGCCCTAGAATGGCCCTGGGATAATTGGCGTTGGGTTTGGTTGCCTTTAAGGTGTTGGCCCTGGTATGGCCCTGGGTTTGTCTTTGAGATAGTTGGCCATGGAGGGGTTCCCTGGGTATTTGGCATTGGGGTGGTTGCCTTTGAGGTTGTTTGCCCTGGTATGGCCCTGGGTTGTCTTTGAGGTAGCTAGCATAGGGGGGGTGGTGGCCATGCTAGTTGGCATTGAGGTGGTTGGCCCTGGGATAGCTGGACTGAGAGAGAAATGAGCTTCGCTCTCTGTTCGTTTATTCAATTTCTTGCTAATATTATAGCGGCTCTATTTTTCGCTATTGTCTCAACAGTCGCATCATGCTGAGTTTCGAGAATTGTAAGATTCTGCTTATCTCGATTATACTCCTTCTCAAATTGATCCCATCGTGCAGAATGAACATCCTTTTCATTCTTTTCATCTTGTGCCCGATATTTCAAATCATTGCTTAAATCAGTATTTAAATCTTTTATTTTATTTATTAGAGTCGTTTCCTTACCCTTTTCTGCATTAACTTCTCCAGTCAATTGCTCTTTTAGCTTTCCGTGTCTTTTTATCTCGTCTTTGTTTTTCTTAGACCTCCAAAGACTCCAGGTAGTCAAATCGTCAAGTTGCTGCTGGTATTGAGTTTTCAAACTATTTTTTAAGGAAGATGAAATAAGAATGAGCAAGCTGCTCATCAATAAAGACAGATATTTGTCAATGAAATGCCCTTGCCAACAACTAATATTGAACCCTGTTAATGGAGTAATCCGTCCAAAGGCGGAAAAAACAAAAAAAATTGCTGCAAAGCAGCAAAAACATAAAATTGAATGCTGAAAACCTGGCTGATCTTTTTGTGATTTTTAGCAAATCGCTCAACTATTACCCAATTTTGAGTTATTCAGAGTGTCCTAAATATTTATCCATTTCTAACCTTTTTGAAGACCAAGATATCTTCTGTCTTAACCCCACCCGATGGATGAATGAAAAATTTTTGACTGATCTCTCGTGATGAAGAATGTATAAGATCCAGTCCTTGGGTGTTTTCCAGAAAGGAAATGAGGTGATTATTAGTTTCTTTTAGATGTTTTTTTGATTCACCTATTACAATACATAAATATTTGTTCTTTTTGAGGCATTTTGTCATATTCGCAAAACAGACTTCCATATCAAGAAGATATTGGGATGATAAATCTTTTTGTTTCCGCCTCCACCGCGCTCCAATTTCATCTTTTCTTAAGTTATCCAGGGGGTTATCCCAGTCATACCAGAGATGAGCCAATCTGAAACCCATATTGTAATCAGTCACTCCTACATATGGTGGAGAGGTGACTATTAGATCAACAGGATCCGTAACTTGTTTAAAAATATTTCGTGCATCGTCATTTATAACCTTCCAGCTTGCTTTAGGATGTTCAAGAGGAAATCTTTCATCATATTCAGATAGAAAACGCTTAAGTCGTTGATGGAAAAACTTAAAAGCATCTTTTTCCAAAGGAATCTTAGGCCTTACGTTATCTGCATAATAGGTATATGGCCTTCCTCCTTTATGCCCAGAAGATGTCATAAGTATACTGATAAAGATTAACCGTAAGGTATCTTTAGTTAATTCATGATCAATTTGTTCAATATAATTGAACAATGATGTCAATTCTCTAAGGGTGTTTTTATGGTACCAAGGAGAAATTTCAGACCTGTTTGGTATCAATTCGTTTTGATTTATCAGCTGTAAGTCAACATTGAAAAGCTTAGAGCTTTTATCCTTTTCGGCTGCGGATGTTATCTGACCCAATAGAAATCTTAATTCCTTTAAGTCAAAATATTCACCAGAGTATATTCTTGCTTTGGTATTAGCGATGAAACAACCTACAGGGTTGATGTCGAGACAAATCGACCTCCTTTGTTGTCGCATTGCTTCTATTAATACAGTTCCAGAGCCACAAAAGGGGTCAATAACCATATCACCGGGACGGCTAAGTGTGGCAATCAGTTGAGCGGGGATCATAGGGATAAAGCGTGAAGGATACCAACACAGATTATGTAAAAATTTTCGTGAATTTTGCTCTCGAAAATTCCAATCAAGCTGTTTAAAATGGGCTATGTTCATTTGATGGTGTGTATATGATAAATCAAAATAATTTATGTTGAGGTGAATCAGTTTGTTTTTTTTCTATACGAAAAAAAACAGGAAAACCTTCACGTTCCATGGTGTCAATTACTATTTTAACGGCTTTGTCAAATATTGCTTGTTTTAGATCTCGCTCCCCTAAAATTGCCAAAAGAACATACTGTCTATCTTCTCCAAGACAAGTCAGAGATATTTGTTTCGCTTCCTCAACGTAGACATCTATTCGCCGGTTGGTTTTTCTGTCATCCGTTGTACAGTGTAAATTCTACAGAATATTATGGCTCAACCCAAACATTTCTTTTTGAATAATGTCTACAATGTGTCCTCGTGACCTTCTCTTCTTGCAGGGGAGTTTGGATAGGAACAGACTCAGACATTAATATTCCATAACACCTGGGAATGTCATGCAGAAGAAAATGTCTTGCTATTTTTGAGATAGACGGATTCGATGGCTTCATATCATAGCAAGACTATAAAAGTCTCTCATCAGTAAAGTGGAAAAGATTCTTAACATCTTCAACGCGGTTAAGGGTCTTGGCATACTCAGAAATCAACTCGAAGATGAGATATTTATATCCCAAATGTCAGAATGTCAAGCCTGACCCCGGTGAGTGGGTGACGGTGGCGCGGTGGCGGTGATACGGTGACGCCGGTGACACGGTGACACGAGTTGGGTGAGCACTATTTCGTTTTTATGCAATGATTTTCCGGAAAAATGAATTTTTCTTAAGACTTTGTTTTTTTGTGTATAACGTGTCATTAAGTGTTTTTCTTTAACTATTTGATATTACATAGTAAATGTTTGTTCTGTTTTTTGAGGGGCACTTAGGTACAAATATTGCAAAAAAATATTGG
>CAMYJP010000259.1 GCA_947258675.1 uncultured Desulfobulbaceae bacterium
ATACTGACGTCGGTTCACAGTTGTGGCAACAGTCGGTTTCCCCCTGTATCAGCGACACAAGATTGTCCAGTGCAATTCAACGACCAGAGCCTCTTTTAATCCTGCTTTACGAGTAATGGCCACCCGAAAATCAAACCAGGCGGCCATTGTTTTGCTGATTAAGGAGCATCCGATTGATAGCGTTCAATATAACAGCTATTTTCGTCTTAGCAGTCGTGATTTATAGGAAGCGTAACCCAATAAAACTTGGCACCCAGGAGGCCCCGGCCGCTGCCTATATGACCCCGCTGCCTTCATCAATTCTTATAAAATGCGACAGGTCACGGCCAATTGCGTCAATAAACAAGATCGATCAATATTGGCAAAGAAAAGAAATGTGCTATTTTTTTAATTGGCAGCCCTTTATCATTTCGCCGAGTTGAATTCAATGATAGTGGCTTGAGAGCACAAAAATTAAGCGGGGGAGTTAAATAATGAGAGACTGCACCCATTTGGAGGTTGAAATCCCCGACTTTGTCGGCTCTTACGCATTATTATCTCCTCAGAACCACGTCTCGAACGCTGTCATTTTTGTACATGGCTTCTTAGGTGATCCCTGCAAAACCTGGATGAATTTTCAAGGACTGATCGAAGACTTTTACTGGTGGAGAGATACCGACCTCTATTTTTTCGCCTATAACAGCTTTGGGCACTCGATTCCCACCAGTGCTGACAGGCTCCTGAAGTTTATCGATTGGGTGCTTCAAAAAGCCCATATTTTGACTAAGATCCTTCCCGAAGACCTCCCCCCCTGGGAAGACGATCAAAAGAATTCAGCGCAACTTCGCCAGGACAAACCTAAATATACCGATCTTACCCTTGTGGGTCATTCGGAAGGGGGATTGGTCCTTCGTATGGCCATCCTTGAGAAAGTCAAAGAATATCAAAGCGAGTTCAATAATAACTCCACCTCCCGCAAATCAACTATTCGAAAAAAATCCACCGATAAAAATCAGGCTACAAAGATGTTGTGGAAGATTATAGGAGAAGGACATGCTCAAAAATCGCCAGAAGTCCCTGAAATATTGAACGCAAAACTCCGCCTGTTTGCCCCAGCAATTCTTGGAGCAAGGCCAGCTGGTTGGAAAGTTTTGGCACTCAAGTCTTGTGGGCCGGGCACCCTGGCCCGCCTTTTATTAGGGATGAGTCCATCTTATGGGGAAATGTCTCAAAATTCACATTTGCTTGGGATGGTTCGGGATGGGACAGAGTATTTTGCCAAGATCTTCCCCTCCCTCCCGGCGCTGAAGGCCAGCATTCTTTGGGCCGAAAAAGATTCAGTGGTTATTGACGCTGGTTATGTTACTGATCCAAGCTCCTTTAGGGCGCCTGGGACCACCCATGTAACCGTATGCAAGCCTAAAAAGGACTACTTTTCTCCTCTGAGGTTTACAAGCTATGGAAGATGCTGACATCAGAAAATTCCGCTTTATCCGTGTCTATAAAACTCATGTCGAACCGACTTGGCGAAGATTTGAAGAAACTGCTTCTCAACGCGAGGAAGAAGGAACTCCTTTTAGCTTCTTTGAACTTCTTGAAGTCTTTAACTGGCTTTGTCTTGGTGTTGAATTAGATTATTTCGAGTTCAAAGACACTGAAAAAGCACTGAATTGGTACGCTCCCTTAATTTCAAACAAATTATCATTGCCCATAGATGATAGAATTAGAATAATTCTGTTTCCAATGGTGGCGAACTGCATAAAATGCGACCATGATTTAATCAAGATAAAATTCAATAAAAACTCCCCTGAGCATCAGTTGAAACTCCAAGTGTTGTTTAAAAATGCCTTGAGAGTAAAGATGGCAGGTTTAAACGAACCCTTGGTGAGTACCTTCTTTTCCCGGCTTTCCCTCGCTGAAGACAGCTCCTGGGATCTAGACCTTCATTTAGAAAAATCTTTCTCAGTCAATAGGATTACAGCTTTTTTTTCCACACTTGACACGCATTTAAAACATGCGTTTAACCTTTTACCAGTTGTCTCACCCCTTTTGGATGGTTTGATCAAGGCAGCAAATTACTTCGAACTTCTTGCAGAGTGGGCTTCATCAGTAAGCCAGGCTTCAGAAGACATCCTATTGAGGGATGAAGACTTCTCTTCTCAAAATTCATGCTTATTGCCATCCCCAGCTTTTGCGGACCTGGTGAGTAGTGTGGGCATGATTCAACGATGGCGGCTTGATCTCAGGACAAAAAAGGTCGAACAACGGTTGGCAGATACCACCGATTTATTAGAGAATGCACTGAAAATTCTTTCAGCACAGGAAAACCTGAATATCGACAAATCCTTTTCACACGAGATCCCCATAATGGTTCAGGAAGCGATCAATAATTGGCGGAAAATAACCACTCCTGACTCTGACTGGCCCGGTCCAATTTCAGATACAGGTGGATGGGGTGGTGGTTTGCCTCCTGTTGAGGGAACAGGTCGTTCTGAACCTGCCTAAAATAATATTTCAGTCTTCTCCCATTCAAGCTTCCGAATCAAAATCCTTGAAAAAAATACCAATTCCCCTTCAAACTGCTGATAACGACCCGCCACTATGCCAAGGGAGAGGGAGGCCCAGGGGGAAGTTGTTGTATTAAGTTCTTTAGCTGGACCTCCCACCAGCCCCCGAGTGTTTGTCAACAGGCCATCAATGCCTCACCGCGTCGGGTGGTCCGACTGACTGAAGATGGTCCCATGCTGAGTTGTGCAGCTACTGCCGCAACAGGGTCGTCCAACTTTTGAACGGCCAAATAACAGAATAAAGCATGAGCTTCGGAACATTCACTCTGGCTACCCCGCATCCGAAGATGCCCG
The DNA here is from genome assembly GCA_947258675.1 of uncultured Desulfobulbaceae bacterium. Next base: position 2,841 of record CAMYJP010000259.1, read on the forward strand.
GTGGGCAGGTTAAAAAGACCTGAAGGGCATTGGGGGCAGGCCTGAGAGCTTGAAACTTCACCCACCTTCTTTCAATTGGCAGGGCCGTCTTAATTGTTGTGCTGAAATGTTTTCCGGTGGACTTTCTGCCTTTTATCAGGGTTTCTCACACACCCTGCATTCTGAGAATTTTTCCTCATCCCCGGGCCGATTCGGAAACCCCAAAAAAACGAATGGCCCGATCCTTTGCTGGACGGGCCATTTTGGTGTCGATTATGTCGTGGAATATCTGGCGCTTTTTCTACAGCATCGAGTTCGAAAACAGCCGCGGGGTTTTACTACTCAGTTCGGTTGTATTTGGCGTCATAAGTGCTTCCCATAACAATTATTCGGAATTTTCTCATTTTTACCAATTATCGTTTAAAGATATTCGTTGATTTTTGCAATGGTTTTATGCCAGGGTCGTGAGTCTTCTTCGAGGACCCCTTTGGCGTGTTTTAGTTTGATTCTAATTCCTTCACTCAAATCATTAGACGGAGAAAAATTTTTTCTACTCCACTCACCTAATACAACTACCGAATTATAAAGTCCATTTGGGTTCTTGGTGTCTTGTAGCATCGGGTATATTTCAGGAATTGCCGTCTCAAGATTATTGGTATCTTCTAGCTTTATTAAGAAGTTGACTGCATTGATACGAACAGTGCTATCAGAATCACCAATCAGCTTAACTACTCTCTGGATTGAATCAGGTGGAAGGGAGACTGCTTGATCCATAAGATACAGAGCCGAAATTACACCTAATTTTACGCGATAAACATTTGGTTCGGCCTTGAGAGCATTGATCAACGGGATAACGGCGGCTTGACCAAATTGCGCTAAGCTTCTGCGAGCATTTCTTCTTTCCTTATCCTCTTTTGATTTCAATGCTTGAATTAAGTGATCAATTTCTCCTTCATCTTTATGCTCTTTCAGATCAAATTTAGATATT